>CALXSV010000001.1 GCA_944391235.1 uncultured Clostridia bacterium
TGCAATTTTACGCGCAGCAGTGGCGGCACAGTTGCTGGCGGTAAAAACGCCGATATAATTACGGGTACCCACGCTTCCGTTTGGGCGCAGGAACCCGCGGAAGGTCGGGCGCCGGGATTCTGGCTCATACTGAGTTGGCACATAGTCCTGGGAAAAAGCATAATTCTTGTCCACCTCATCAATGCTGATGTTATGACTATGCATCATGGTGCCAGGAGCTACATCTATAGAGGCATAGCCAATCACAGTATTATATTTTAAAACAGGCTGTCCCTTTTTGATTGGGCGGACTGCAACTTTATAGCCTGCCGGAATTGGTTCAAGCGTCACGATTCCTTCAGAAGAAATGGACGTGCCGGCCGGAATATCATGGCGTGCAACCACCACATTGTCAAGAAGATTTAAACGAATTACTGGATTATAAACTGCCATGGTGTTTCCTCCCCATCAGTTATAGATCTTTCAAATTTCCGTCACAATCAAAAGGCAGATCTGCTGGCGGTCCAATAATTTCCATGCAATCAACAGAGGTAATATCCGGCAATAAATTTTTAGAAACAGAAATTTTGCCCAAGTTACGGGTATTATGGATGCGTACAATACGTGCAGATTCCGGTCTGGTTAAATCAGGGCAGAGCTTAATAGCGGCCTGAATGACTTGCCTGTCTGTGGGAAAATGCATGGGGATTTTACAAGAAAAGGGAGTCAGGCTGGTCAAAGAGTTAAGATAAGACTGCTCACGATCCATTTCCTCTACCATCCGGCTGGTACAAACATCTGCATTGCTGATACCCATAGCATTGCCATGGGTTTCTTTTGACAACCGCAGCACAGCCATGCGGCTGAATACCGTTGTATCGGGAACCGCAGGATTTGGAAAACGGCCGATGACTTTCGTGTCATATCCTGCGCCGCAAATATTTTTTCCAATCTCGTCCATAATCAATATGTCAAAAGAAGAAAGGCAGATGCTCGGCATAAGCGATTTGGACAGTTTCAGAAGGGTTGGTTCCTCTTCCAAAATTCGCTCCGCAGGAATAGCGGTCAAAGAGTACGTTTCATCATAGGCGTTTTCTAAAATCCCGACGCCAAAAACAATATTACTGCGGGGAATGGTATAGGTCGCGATTTCCTCAATTAGAGGACCTAAAAGGTGGATGTGAGTACGATGGCACTGATCGGCCCCCTGCTGCTTGCCAAGACCGATGACAATCATTTTACAAAGACCGCTTTCAATTCGATGGATAAAGGCTGGATGCTCCTTAATGCGATTCACCACAATAGTTGCATCCGCCTGCCACGCAAACTGGTCGAACATGGCGGCGACACCGCTAGGTGTTATACCAATCTCTATAGGGGTCGCACAAGAACGAATAGGAAATTCCAAAGCGGCTTCGGTAATGCCCAGGCTCGCTAACACAGCGACCTGGCCCTCAGCACTACCGCCTCCATGGCTTCCCATGGCGGGCACAAGAAATGGGTTGGCGCCCCGAAGCTTCACCAGACCGCCAATGGTTTTTAAAATCAGAGCAATATTGGAAATGCCGCGGCTGCCACCGGTAATCGCAACTTGCATCCCCGGCTGGATTCGATCTAAAGTGCCTTCCCGCTCAAGAGCAGCCGCAACGGCGGCGGGAATATCCAGCAGATGCTCCGTATCGAAATGTTGACTAACCGGGACCATTTGAGGAATAGAAATATTTTTCAATAAATCCTCGCACAACAAACCGATCTCCTCCTTGTATTATAAAGGATTTAGGCGCCCCCAAGAGGTCGCGTGCCACATAGAAACGGTGGTCGTGGATTATTGATTTTTACCTCCTGTCATGAGGCAGTTTACAATGGGCACAACCCACAGTCTCTTGTAGATTTGGTAGGTAGTTTGGATACTACCTGACGGTTGATGTAGAACAAGATTGCACAGCAAGGTGCTATGTGAATACAGCATTATATCTTAATAATAGGTTCTGCTTATAGTTTTTAGAGGAATCGACGTTGCCATGAACAATCATGACTGTTTCACTCTGTCCTTGGAGGGGAGGCGTTAGTGTACAGATTCACTATTTCCAGGACTAGAAAGCTGGTGAGGGTTATCTGCGCCATGGAAAAATCCAGGTGCCCCTACAAGCCGGCCACAACTGCATAATTTGTTCCGTACTTTCTTATTTCGGCATCCCCACGGCCCCACTTCCCTGCATCTTTTGCCGTCTTGTGACATTGCGGATCCCTTCTTATATTTTTTCTCAATCCAGGGCTTATCTGAATAGTGCATCTATTGCGGTTATTTAAAGTTTTTGTTTTCCAGAGTCTGTAAGCACTGTTTCTGTTCGTGTAAAAAATCGACCCGCCATTTGGGAAAATCCTGAACAAACTCTGTGTCCAAAAAGGTATCTACAATTTCACAGCCCATACTAGGGCCGATAATGAATCCTCCCATGCAAAGTATATTGGCATCGTTGATTTTTCTGGCATATCCAGCAGCATACTGACTTTCTACAACAGCCGCACGAACTCCCTTAAATTTGTTCGCAGCAATAGACATCCCCATGCCAGTACCACAGATAAGTATACCCAGGTCTGCTTCGCCACGGCTGATCATGCCGGCAGCTACCTCAGCAACCAGTGTAAAGGGCTTACATGCATCCAGGGTAACCGTTCCGACATCAATATAATCTAGTCCACGTTCTTCAAGTCTGTCCACAATAGATTTCTTTAAGGCGAAACCACCCTTGTCTGCTCCAATTACAATCTTCATAAAAACCTCCTATCATATAATGCGGAAATTGCAAATGATAACCTTAACTGTTAGCTTGAGCTCTGATGCTACACGCCTATCTATTAGATTCAACAAACGCTCAAGGTGTGCCGACGCTATCAAATCATAATACAGATGTTCGATGTCGCCCTCGTCCTCCGTCTATAGTTCATAGCGGAAATCGACATTGTCTGACGTTTGAGTCCCAAACAATCCCTATCTCCTTTGCTGACGCAGACGCGACATTCTGTCAATCCAACGCTTTTGAATCAAAGAACAGCCACATTCTCAAACAGAGGCTCTCCAGGCCTGCGGAAAACATTCTTCCAAAATGGTAGTAGACAAGCAACACTATGCGTCTGCATGACAGTCACGGCAACCAAATTCTTGCAATTTATTATGGCATCGTCATGGCTTACTTAGAGTAGCTATAGCTTATTATATTTCCCATTTTCATTTCGACCGCGCGGCCACTATAACACGATGGCCTATTTTGTTGCGTTCATTTCCAAAGGGTTATATTTTTAAGCTTTTGCTTTTAGGGTCTGATAGCTCTTGGCAAATAGTATCTAGTCTTTCCGCACTGATATAACTTCTGGCCTCAGCATTCTTATATCTGGCCTTTTTTCATACTCCCCCCTGTGTAGTTTCTTTCCTACACAGGGGGGACTCTTGTTGATTAATCGTTTTCACCAGTGCTGTTCACAGTATCAAAAGCCTTTTTTAGGGCCTCCGGCACTTCCATTACGGCGCCTT
>CALXSV010000002.1 GCA_944391235.1 uncultured Clostridia bacterium
CCGCACATTTCATAATAATTAATGGGGGTGGCAAAAACAATGACTTCTGCGGTCAGCATACGCTGCGCAATGCTATCTGCATCATCATGGATGATGCAGCGCTGCGTTTTTTGACAGGCCAAGCAACCCTGGCAAAAGCCGATTTGCTTATCATAAAGACAAATCTTCTCTACATCATGGCCAGCAGCACGCGCTCCCTCAGCGAAGGCGTCAGCCAATGTTTCAGAATTTCCTCCCTTACGCGGACTAGTACAAATTAGCAAAACCTTACGATGCATTTGTCTTCCTCCTTCTATCCCGGCAACTTCCTTTATCGGGATTGGCCAGCTTTACTATGCATTGAGCATACGGGCAAAGTCCGCCATAGCGGTGGAAATAGCGATCTGCTGCGGACAAACCGCCTCGCAGCTGGCACAACCAATGCAGGCTTGCGGCTGCTTATCCTCTGGAATTGCCATCAGTGCCATAGGCGCAATAAAGCCGCCTTGTGTTGAGCAATGCTCATTGTACAGCGCCAGCAAAGCAGGAATATCCAATCCCTGCGGACAATGGCTAACGCAGTAGCGACAGGCCGTACAGGGCAAGGCAATTTTTTCAATCATAGCGTCGGCAATCTGCAACAAAGTGGCAAACTCCTCCTCCTGCAGCGGCTTTTCCTCAGAAAAAATACGGATATTTTCAGCCAACTGCTCAAAGTTGGACATGCCGGAGAGAGTGACCGTAACGCCAGGCAAAGACTGTAAAAAGCGGAAGGCCCAGGTCACGCTGTCCTCCTCTGGACGCAGGGCCTGCAGTCTTTGCATGTGCTCTGCGGGCAGGTTGGCCAGCTGTCCGCCGCGCAAGGGCTCCATAACCCATACTGGAATATGATGCGCCTGCAACATTGCCAGTTTTTCCTTTGCCTCCTGAAAACGCCAATCCAGATAGTTGAGCTGAATTTGGCAAAATTCCATTTGCTCGCCATAGGCATCCAGAAACCGCTGCATAACAGCACAGCTGCCATGTGCAGAAAAGCCTAGATGCCGGATGCGTCCTGCCTGTTTCTGCTGCAGCAAATAATCGAAGATACCGTATTTTTCATCCAGATACGCATCTATGTTCATCTCACATACATTGTGAAACATATAAAAATCAAAATACTCTACGCCGCACTTTTTTAACTGCTCCTCAAAAATAGCCTCAACTTTATCCATGTTGGAGAGGTCGTATCCGGGAAATTTATCGGCCAGAAAAAAGCGCTCCCGCGGATATCTGCTTAAGGCCTTGCCTAGCACCAGCTCAGATTGACCTCCATGGTAGCCCCATGCGGTATCATAATAATTAATGCCCTGCTCCATAGCATAATCTACCATCTTTTCCACAGCCGCTACATCAATCTTCGCATCATCGCCATCAAGAACCGGCAGACGCATCGCCCCCATACCCAGGGCAGAAAGCTTTAAGTTGCAATAATCTTTATAAATCATCTTATCCTTGCTCCTTTTTGCTCTTTTTCATGGTATAGATCAGATAGTCCAAAATATCAATACGCTTTTGCGCTCGATGCACGTCTGCCAGCAGATGCTGTCGGTGCTGGAGCAGAAGCTGTATCCCCTCCTGCTCGCGGCCTTCCGCCTGAAAAAGTAAAAACTCTGCAATGGTATTCTGTGCACAGCCCGCATCCTTCAAGGTTTCCTGAAAGAAGTTTTTCTTTTCCACTGCCATACAACCGCTCCCTTTTATTTATAGTATAAAACAATGTTATTCAAATAGCAAATACTTATATTATATAACTATTTATGCTTTACAGGCATGGAAAAGCATGCTATACTCAACAAAAATCAGGGATGAGGTGTTGCTATGGAATTGCGAGTCTTACGCTACTTTCTGACAATCGCTAGGGAGCAAAGTATTTCAGCAGCTGCCAAAGCACTGCACATCACGCAGCCCACGCTTTCCCGTCAGCTCAGGGATTTGGAGCAAGAGCTGGAAACGCAGCTGTTCGTGCGCAGCAACCGCAGCATAACGCTCACCGATGCCGGAATGCTGCTACGCAGGCGGGCCGAGGAAATTGTGGCTTTGGCAGAGCGCACAGAAGCAGATTTTAAAAACAGCGATGAGCTGGTCAGCGGTGAAATTTATATTGGCGGTGGAGAAACAGACGCCATGCGCTTGATTGCACAAGCAGCAAAAGAGCTGCAAAAGGACTATCCTCATCTCCGCTACCATCTGTTCAGCGGCAATGCCGATGATGTTACCCAACGGCTGGATAAAGGCTTACTGGACTTTGCTATTCTCATTGAGCCGGCGGACATCCATAAATACGATTATATTCAGCTGCCAGTTTGCGATGTGTGGGGCCTGCTGATGCGCAAGGACAGTCCGCTGGCTGAGCAGGCGTTCATCCAACCGCAGGATTTACACCGCATTCCCCTGCTCACATCCAGACAGACGCTGGTACGCAACGAGCTTTCCGGCTGGCTGGGGCAGCCTTTTGAAACGCTCAACATTGTGGCCAGCTATAATCTAATCTATAATGCCTCGCTTATGGTAGAAGAGGGCTTCGGCTATGCGCTGTGTTTGGATAAGCTGGTCAATACCAGTGGCAACAGCAAGCTGTGCTTCCGGCCCTTTCAGCCGCGCTTAGAAGCGCATTTGGATATTGTGTGGAAAAAATATCAAGTATTCTCCCGTGCAACAGAAGTTTTTCTGCAAAAACTACAGCAGCAGTTTAACCCGCCGCAATAGGAGTACGCGGGGATAATTCCAGCTGAATAATGGATAAGACTTGTCATAAAACATAAGGGAAAAGCTCTGTCAGATTTTCCCTTATGTTTTTTCTGCTCCATGCCAGCGATTATCCGGCCGAAACAAACCACAGAAGCAGGGATGTAGCAGTGCAAGCGCGCTTTTTCAACTTGATGGCTTCCTGCTCGCTCTGATTGAGCTCTGCAATGGATCATAGCACAAATGGTAATCACTACGCACAGGTTTACGCCGCTTGATAAAGAAATCCCCTCCTCCTCGTTGCAGTATGAATAAAGCTAGGTATCTGCTGCTTGCGCGCATTTTCAGCCTATAGCATAGTGATGCGCTGGAAATAAATACAGCAGCAACAAGAAACCAGGCAGCACAGCAAATTGCTGCACTGCCTGGCAAATAACATCTACCCTGTGCGCATATGCGCCGAAAAGGCAAGTCCACCGCTAAAAATACATATTGCACGGCCAGGATCGCCAGCTGTTTCTACAGCTTGACCATGCCCCTGGTTATGTCGATGCGCACAAAATCCGGTAATCCGTCGCGCATGGGCAATTCTATTTCGCCTTCAACCAAAGGACGGCAGTAATTGATGAAATCCTCTGTTACATAATTACCAGCCTGATTAATCCAATTGAGAGGCAAGCTCTTGGAGCGGTTGGCCACGCGTTCCAGGCCCACTTCGCCACATTCACAGATATAGCGCGGATAGTCAGAGCTACGCTCCAGCGTAACCATAATACCGGTTTTATCCTCCAGCGCATAATCCACCGCAGTGCTACCTACCATATAGGCCTCGTCCGCATCGGCTTTAGAGGCAAGGTGCATGGCCGCGCGCTGCATGGTGCCTGGCGTGTTGCAACGGGCGCTTAAACCAAGCGTATTTTCCACCAAATCTTTCAGCGCAATACCTACGCCAGATAACTGCGGATGACCAAAAGCATC
>CALXSV010000003.1 GCA_944391235.1 uncultured Clostridia bacterium
TTTGGCGGCATAGAGGCCCGACCGGCATTAAAGGTAATCTGTTATCTTCTTCCCGGTATGTTGGGCGGCATCGTTGGCGTAAGCAGCATCGCGTCCAAGCAGTAAAAAGAGCCCTCTGCTATAAACAAGCAGAGGGCTCTTTGTGCAAGCCTCAGTCCTCACTAGTATTGCCCTTTCCTAGCAGCTTGCGTATAACACGCGGTAATTTAATAAAATATATTTTCATAAGCAGGCCTCCCGCAAACAGCGAATCTTTCTATATCCTATGCACCAAAAAAGCAAATGTGACTAGCGTAGCCAGGATAAGATGCGATTCGCAATTTCTTCGCTGCTTCCGACATAACGCGGCATATCCGGTAAGCTGCGTATAAAGCTTTTTCCATAATACTTTTCAATAATTCGTTTATCCAGAACGCAAAACACACCGCTATCCTTATCCGAGCGAATCAGTCGGCCAAAGCCCTGCTTAAAACGAATCAGGGCCTGTGGCAAGCTATAGTCCCGAAAAGCAGAGCCGCCAGCCTGCTCAATGCGCTCCATACGCGCGGCGGCGATTGGCGTGTTGGGCGGCCAAAAAGGCAACCGTACGACTACAATTAAGGACAGGGCCTCGCCAATAACGTCCACGCCCTCCCAAAAGCTGGCGGCCCCGAGAATGCAACATTTTTCTTCCTGCTTCAATCGTTCCAGCAAGCTGCTGGGCGCACCGCTGACGCCGTGCGCCAACAGGGTAATTCCCTCCCTGCGCAGCGGTTCGCGAATCTGCTGGTAAACGGATTTAAGCTGGTAATGCGAGGTAAACAGAACAATGGCCCGTCCCTGTGAGGCAGTAAGCAACTGAATCAAGGACTGGCTAATCGCGGCAATCGCATCTTCTTCTTTACAGCGACTCCAATCCGGCAAATCGTTTATAATGGCAAACAGCGCCTGATCCCGATAGAAAAAGGGAGAAGACAGGACCATTTCAGTTGGCTTATCCGGCAAAAGGTTCAGGCCCAGCCTACCCTTAAAATAATCAAAGCTGCGCGCCACAGATAAAGTAGCGGAAGTCATGATCAAGGAGTTGGTATGAAGGTACAGGCAATCGTGCAGCAGCTGTCCAATATCAATTGGCGCTACGTTTATCGACGGCTTTTTACTGGTATCGGGAAATTCAACCCAAGATACATAATTAGCGTTGTCCTCTTCCATACAGGTACGCAGGGTGGCGGCCAGCTCTCTGGCCAGAGAACCGGTACCGAACAGCTCTTCGCTGCCTGCCGGACGAGCGATATCCGAGCCCTCTGCATTGTCCTGCTCATCGCCAGCTAAAACATCCAGCAGACGGAAACAGTTGCGCGCCAGCGCATCCAGCGTACAGGATAAATTGTTGCCCAACTGCGTAGTGAGGAGCCAGTCCCCGCTCTGCCGCTGTTCCGCAACAATCCGCACACGCAAGGGGAAGAAGCTGGACTTTTCAACATAGGGCTTAAACGTGGCAGACACAATATCAAAGAATTGCTCTGCTGCTTGCAGCACCTGCTCCACATCCGTTTGCAGCTGGGCAAGAACCGCGCCGGCCGTTTTTGCCTGCGCGCTTTGCTCCAAGCTGTTGATATGTTTTTCCAACGTAGCCAGAGCGCCAACCACGCGGCCTTTTTCCCGGCGGCTAAGACGGCCTAAGAGATTGAGTATTTCGTAAATATCAACCCGAGCGGACATCTGATCTTCTGCGGCATGCTCCAGATGCTGTGCCTCATCAATAATTAAGTTAGGCAGCGGCGGCAAAAAGCCGCCCTCCATTGCCGCATTAGCAATGAGCAGCGAGTGGTTGAGAATAAGAATATCTGCCCGTACAGCCTCCGCCCGCACCCGCTGTACAATGCAGGCGTTTCTTTTGGCAAAAGGACAAAAAGGCGCGCAGTTCTCCTTAGAGGCGCAAACACGCTGCCACTTCCAACGGTCAAAACTATTGACGTTGATTTCCCCGCCGTCTCCCGTACGGGTACTGGCCCGCCACACCGCCACACGCATAAGAAAGTAACGCATGTTTTCTGGCGGATTGTTTAGATAATAGGTGTAAAGCCGACGGCATAAGTAATTGCTTCTTCCTTTAATGGCTGCCGCCTGAATCGGTTTATCCAGCAGACGGGAAAGCATAGGAATATCCTTGTTTAATAGCTGCTCCTGCAAATTGCGCGTATGGGTAGAAACAGCAATTTGCTGCCCGCTGCCCAATCCGTAAAGCGCAGAAGGCAGTAAGTAAGCCAAGGATTTTCCGGTACCGGTTCCCGCCTCTACCAAAAGAGTGCTGTTGTTATTCAGGGCCGCGCATACAGCCTGGGCCATTTTCAGCTGCTGAGGGCGCTCTTCAAAGCCCTCTATACGCTCTTGATACAGGCTATCCGCCCCCAAGTAGGCAGCAAGGCTGGCGGCATCTAAACAGTAGCTTTCATCCACTACCCGCGCCGGCGGCTTGCTATAGGATTTGGTCACAGTTTGCGGAGGCGCTGGCACAACTGCATCCGAAGCGCATTTTTGCCGGATTAAATTACCGGTTGCACTATCGTCGCCCGCCGCTAACAACAGCATATCCTTTTTGGCAGCAAGCGGCAGATTCTCCAGCTGCTTCAGGATTTGTACGAACAAATCAGCTGTAGCAATGGCGTCGCTCAGGGCACGGTGGGCCTGTTGGTTGTCAATGCCCAAAGTGGCGCTAAGATTGGCCAGCGAATAGGATGGCAAGCTGGGCCAGACAATCTGCGACAAAACAATGGTATCCAGCCAAGTGCGCGTATCCGGCCAATAACGATGCAGCATGGTGGAATCAAAATCCGCATTATGCGCAATCGGCTGGGCATCACCAGCAAAGTCCTGCAACATGCTGATGGCCTCGGCAATGTCGGGCTGTCCAAGCAGCATATCTGAAGTAATGCCGGTAAGCTGCGAGATTTCTTCCCGTAATACCTGCGTGCATGATACTAGAGTAGAAAAACGGTCGATCAGCAAACCGCGGCGGATTTTAACCGCCGCGATTTCAATAATTTCATCCTGTACCATATCCAGACCGGTTGTTTCCAAATCAATGACTACATAATCTTTGCTCATAACCAAACTCCGCTGCTGTGCCTATCTTTCTTAGCGAAAATCGCGGATGCACATACATTTACATGACAATCATGATATCATCTGTCTGCACGGTTGCGCCGTTGGAAACCGCAATGCTTTTAATGGTGCCGTCCGTAGGCGCCATAATTTCATTTTCCATTTTCATAGCTTCCA
>CALXSV010000004.1 GCA_944391235.1 uncultured Clostridia bacterium
AAGACAATTTTTTTTTTGCTTCCACAACGTATCATTTCCAGAGCTGTAAAAATACCGGCGGGACCTGCGCCCACAATCACAACATCTGAGTTCATAAGCAGACCTCCTCAATAGAACAACTACAAGCCCGCTGTCCATAACGCCCACCATGTGCTGGGCGCTGACCGAAAGCATCGCAGCCAAAACGATTATACTAGGCAGCTAGGGCTTTGTCAACCGAAACAAAGTCTAGACAGGGCTTTTATTTTGGTTTATAATATGCTATTATTTTTTGCTAGAGACGAAGTCATTCTTCTTGTTTTCAAGCTATACTGACACAAATTGTGTATGGAGCATTTCTTATGAAAAAACATAATTCATCCGCATTCTACTCTCTAATGGCACTGGTGGGGGGTATATTCTGGGGTTTCTCCGGGACCTGCGGCCAATATCTGTTTCAAGTTAAAGGCTTTGATTCCGGCTGGCTAACGGCAATGCGGCTGTTAAGCAGCGGCCTTATTCTTGTTGTGATTGCTGTACTGAGCGCACCCCGCGATCTTTTTTCTCTATTACGCAGCGGTAAAGATTTGCTTCTGACCATTGCCTTTGGCATCATTGGCATTGTCCCCTGTCAGTACTGCTATCTTACCGCCATACAATACTCAAACTCCGGAACAGCAACGGTACTGCAATATTTGGGACCAGTGATGATCATGCTGCTGGTTTGCCTAAAAGAGCTGCGTCTTCCTACCGTTGTAGAGGCGGCAGCTGTTGTGCTGGCAATCTGCGGAACCTTCCTCATTGCCACGCATGGCAATTTACATGCCTTGATGATTTCCAAGGAATCCCTGTTCTGGGGATTATTCTCTGCGGTTGGCTATGTGCTCTACGCCATAATCCCCACCGGCCTGATGACGCGACACAGCAGCGTTGTAGTCAGTGGGCTGGGCATGATCTTTGGCAGCATACCCATGCTGCTACTTATCCGTCCCTGGCAAACTGTCGTCTCCTTTGATGCAGAAAGCTGGCTGGTCATGGCTGGTATTGTTATAATAGGAACGGTTTTGGCTTACACCATGTTTATGCATAGCATTGGCGGAATTGGGCCGGCGAAAGCCTCTCTGATCGCCTGTATTGAGCCGGTTGCCGCTACGCTGTTTTCCGCAGTCTGGTTGCATACAACCTTTGCTAAAATTGATTTAGTGGGATTTGCCATGATTGTCGGCACAGTAATCCTCCTCACCTACTTGCCGAAAAAACAGCAGCGAAGAGAGATCAGACAGTTCTAAAGCAGAAAAATCTACAAAACTACAAAAAATCATACTTTCCGCTACTTTGAATGCTTGACGTTTGGCAACGAGTCGGCTATAATAAATGGGCAACCAAATTCGGGCCCTTAGCTCAGTTGGTAGAGCTCCCGGCTCATAACCGGTCGGTCATAGGTTCGAGCCCTATAGGGCCCACCAGAAAGGACTGAATCCCATGGGATTCAGTCCTTTCTTTTGTTTTTTTACTTGTGTCAATTGGTAAAGCTGTATCCTTCCGACTAAGTGCTTCCACTTGCCAAACTACCCCAGAAACAACAAAGCCCATGGAATAAACGCATTACATGGGCTTGCGGCTCTTCTATGTTTTATGTTTACAGAAATCTATTTAGGGAGAACCGCCCGATTACAGCGCTCCTTAATAAAAGCAGTAAACGCATCAAAGGTACCCAACGTAAAGCCGTCCTTTTTCAACATAACCCCATTCCCCTTGGTAAACATCAACACATAGGAATATTGGAGGTCATAGATCCGATAGACCTTGCGATAGTCAAAGTCCATGGAAAAAGAGCCGTCCTGCATATCAAAGGAATAATCATAAAAACGAACGATGGTCTGCTTGTTTCTGCCATATGGCGTATTTGCTGCTTTCATATATTTTTTAATCATCACCGGACACAGCATAATTGCCATAATCAACAAAGCCAGTCCCAAAACAGCAAACACAACGGTATAAAAAATCTGTTGATGTGTAAAGGTAAAATAAGCCATAGCTTCCGCCAATATGGCCAATATGATTGAAATAATGGTGGTATTCCGGCATAGAACCTTACGGACAAATTCGCTGATCATCTGCTGATTGGCTACATATCTATTTTCAAATCTAAGCTCCATAAACTATTTCGTCCCTTACTTGTTATTTTAGCCTAACATAAATATTCTACCACCTTCGGCATAGCTATGCAAGTCCGCAATACTTTCCATTCTTTTCGTAAAGCAAGAATAAATAAAGCAATTCAGATGCAGTAATCTCTGTTTCATGCAAACTACGGCGCAAAAACAGATTCAATTGCCGGAATAATACAACAATCTGCTTACCCAGACTTCTCATAAGCTCCTCTAAACGGATGGTTGATAAATCAACCATATAGCAATTAAGTTGATTTGTCAACCATTAAAGCCCTATACATAGGCTTTGCCCACAAAAACCCACTATTGTTACAGACAATAGTGGGTTTCGCTGTTCCTTTCATTTATTGAGCAAGCAGCCTTTCAGCAGCAGCCAACTTTACACACACACAAAATAGCTCCATAGCCCGCTCCAGTTCTTGCAGCGAAGGATAGGATGGCGCAAGGCGAATATTGCTGTCCAAGGGATCATGTCCGCCCGGATAAGTGGCGCCTGCACCAGTTAGCACCAGGCCCGCCTCCTTGCATAGAGCAACAACACGTCTGGCTGTCCCTGGCAAGGCAAAAAAGCTGATAAAATAACCGCCCCGCGGCTTACGCCACTGGGCAATGCCCAAAGGGGAAATCTCTGCTTGTAACTTATTAAGAACCAACTCAAAACGAGGACGCAGTAAGTCAGCATGTCTAGACATCACCTGCTCTACCGACGACAAATCTGGCATATAGCGGGCATGCATCAGCTGGTTTACACGGTTATAGCCAATGGTCTGCAAGCTCAATTTTTCCACTGTCCAGACAAAGTTTGCTGGGCTCATGGCCATAGCGCTAATACCCGCAGAAGCCATGGTAATTTTGGAAGTGGAAGCAAAGAGATAAACCATATCCTCGCTGCCCTGCTCCTGGCAAGCCTCATAAATACTCAGTAAGTGATCCTGTCGCTCCGGTTGATTGGGATACAGGTGATGTACGCAATAAGCATTATCCCAGAAGATTCGGAAATCAGCGGCAGCTGGCTTAAGCGCCGCAAAACGGCGCACCACCGCATCCGAATAGGTAATGCCATCCGGGTTACTGTACATAGGTACGCACCATATGCCTTTGATGCTGTCATCCTCAGCTACTAGACGATCGATCATATCCATATCCGGACCATCGTCATGCATTGGCACAGGAATGTGCGTAAAACCCAGACTTTCCGTAATAGCAAAATGCCGGTCATAGCCTGGAACCGGGCAAAGAAATTTCACCTGCGGTAGCAATCTCCACGGAGTATATTGAGGCAAAACGCCGTAAATGTAGGCACGGCAAATCATATCGTACATTAAATTAAGGCTGGATACGCCTCCGGCAATCACCTGAGAGGAAGGAACCTGAAGAATTTCCCCAAAGAGGCGGCGGGCCTCAGGAATACCCAGCAGTTTGCCATAATTTCTTACATCATCCCCATCCTCGTCAAGGAAATCCGTAATAGGCTGATGGAGGTTACGCGTCAAATCCAACTGCTCCTGACTGGGTTTTCCGCGTGCCATGTTCAGTTGCAGCCCGCGTAGTTTAAAGGCAGTATATGCGCTTTCTGTCTGGGTATAAAATTGGCTCAATTCTTCTCTGCTCATCTCTGTCAGTTTCTTCATAAAATCACCTCTAAAATAGTACGCCTATAAACATTATATTGAACCGGAATGCTTCCGGTCTTCATCTTGCCTTATTTTTTATGCCAGCCCATACTGTCTACGCTTATGCCCGCCATCTCAGCAATCATGCCATCAAGAATTCCGCCACCGGTTACCACAACCTGATGTGCACCCAGCAGCTCCAAAACAGCCAACCAAATCCACAGGCCTTCCACCATGATTTCACCACGCTGCTTTAGTAAAGGATAGTAGGCACAACGCTCTGTACGGGGCAGAACAATCAATTGCAGCAATAGTTCCTGCAAATCCGCCCGGCTTAAACATACACCCTCCACATTTTCTCGTTGATATTCCTGCAATCCCTGCTGGATAGCAGCGGCTGTAGTAATTACACCACCAACGCCAAGCAAACTGTCTACTTTTAAATCAGACGGAAAAACCTGTGCAAGGCGCTGGGCAATAGCCGCGCTATCCCAAGCGTTTTTCATAGCGCGTACCGCGCCAACATTGGCGCTAACCGCATGCAGACGCCCTTTCTGCATCCAAATTAATTCGCTGGAAGATCCGCCCGTATCCAGTACTGGTACAGAAATGGCACCGCCTGTAGCCAGACAAGCGCCCAAATAAGAAAGCTGCGCTTCCCTTTCCCCGCTGATGATTTCAACTTCAGGCGCGGTTGGCGCGGCTTTTTGTATAGCGAGATATAAATCCTTACTATTCCTAGCATCACGAACAGCGGAAGTGGCAACAATGCGGCAAGGCTTTACCCCCATAGCATTAATCTGCTGCATAAATTCAGCCACGGTAGCTGCGGTATGCGCGATAGCGGCAGGGGACAGATATCCCGGCTGCGCACTATCTCCCAGTCTGGTTGTCTCCAAACCGCCAAACAGGCAAGTATAACCGGTAGAATCAACAGAAGAAACCAGCATCTGTACGGTATTTGAACCTATGTCAATCGCAGAATACTCCATGGGTGTCCTCGGCATGTTAATTTTATAATATTTTATTAGTATAGTTATTCAGTAAACGAATGTCAAATTATTTTTCACAATATTTGACGATTTTTATAAAATCTAAGTCTGCTATAAACTAAAAATAAAAATACAGCCCTCGACTTGCTATCGAAGGCTGTAAAAGCAGCTTTTTATTGTGGATTCGTAGAGGAATCCACATCATCTGAGGGTTGCCCAACTGTGGCGTCATCCATTACAGAAGAACTGCCAGTATCCTCAGACAAATTCACCTTAACAGAAGAAACCGGCGTTTCCCCCTTAACAACCATACCAAGATTTTCCCGCGCCAATCGCTCAATATAGGCGTCGTCGCTCAAAAGCTCAATTGTTTCAACCTTGCTATCATATTCGGCCTGTACAACATCCAAGGCAGCCTGACATAAAGCAACCTCATGTTTTAAATCAAGGTATTGCTCTATCCTACCATACATTTTCCATGCACTCACCAACAGTACCGCAATCAAGATTAACCGGCCCCAGTGTAATTTTCTACCCTTAGCCATACGTTTTGTGATGTTATTCCTCATCCTCGTCATCTCCACCAAACAATCCTAGTGCGTCGCCATCAATTACAATAACAGTTTCGTAGCCCTTACCTCTGGCACGGTTAAACAAGGTAGCTACCGAACTCTCGGAAATGCGCAACCGCTTGGCAATGACAGCGGTTGAGGCACCCATTTCCTTCATGGTCACCACCTGTTTTTCGCGAAAACTAAGATTTTGGGCATGACGAATTTCAATCTGCATGACGTTCCTCTATTACTTATCCACAAGCAGACTCGTCGGTTTTTAGCGGATTTACGTTCTTCCACAACGAGTTATGCACATTATATCAACAATATGTGGATAAATCAACTACAAAATTGCTACAAAACAATATTTTTTCTTTAAGCTAGGCATCCAGATTATCAGCATCTTCCTGAGCCTTCTTTTTCAAACGCTCTTTGCGCCGCATTTGTTGCTTATCCCATTGATTTAAGATTAGTAACGCACTTCGCTCTGCCCATTGCTGAGCAGACGGAACATTTTTATGCCGCCCTTTCCGCTGGTTGCCGTGCTGCCAGCTTCCGGCGCGACTATTTTGTGAGGCTGCATTCTTTTTCTTTTTAGGAGCTGGGCGGGTAAGGGCTTTTTTACGATGTATGACCATCAAACGAGGCGCAAAAACAAAAACAAACAGACAAAAGCCGCACCATAGCATAATTACAGCCGACATATTAAAGCTGCCGTCTGTTACCGAGAACCAGAACAGCACCAGCAAGAGTGTGGCAAGCAGTGAAAAAACCAAATCACTGCGCCGGTAGCATTTATATGGCCGGCGACCCCGCCGTTGCTGCCCCAAACGATAGAGCCAGTACAAAAAGCCCAGCAGCAAACCCGCGCCAATCGAAGCGGCGGCCAGCTTAAGCTGCGCGACTAGCCAATCTGCCATAACCATTATTTGAGTAAGCGGGCCATGACGTTTTTACTCTTATGGCGCACGCTCTTTTCCTCACGGCTTTTTACATAAGCAATGCTGTCAATTTGTCCACTTATGGTTACCCGGCCCTCGTTTAGATTAAGTGCGGCAATCTTTAACCCCGAGCCGCAAATATCAATTCCCCCCAGGGTACTGTCCAACTCAATTCGGTTCTCATCAAAGCTATCCACATTTTTCACACCAGATACCAGCAGCTCTTTACGCTCATCCAGAGCTAGCCTCTGTCGCATATCAGCCATAACACCATCCTCCACCCACGGCATACGCTCGTTTCTCGTGTTAATATGATATGTCGCATAGGGCAAAAAAAGACCGCCGAATTCTGGACAATTATGCAGAATACGCAAAACCATTTGTTTGCGCTGCGCACCAGTACGGCAGTCTTTTTGCTGTTATTCAATTCACTTATGGATTTACTACGCAGTGGCAGTTTAAAAATCCGTCGGCTGCTCTATTTTCTCCTCACGAACAATCCGATACATGCTGGAGCAAAGCTCGACACGCATATTTTCGGCA
>CALXSV010000005.1 GCA_944391235.1 uncultured Clostridia bacterium
GGCCACCAAGGTGATTGTCAAGACCCCGCACGAAGCCATGGGAATTCCCAGCCGCGAGGCCAATGCACAGGGCCTGCGCTGTACCAAGCAGGTGGTGAATATGCTCTTTGACCAGGTATTTGAGAACTCGCAGCTAGAGCAGGAAAAAGAGATTATTCGCCAGGAGACGCGCTGCATTGTGGACAAATGCTTTGAGCTGGGCGCTGGTGATATAGCCATTGGCGTATGCCGCGGTGTGGAGGCCGGCGCGCTGGACGTACCCTTTGCCCCCTGCCGCGCCAATGCCGGCCTGATGCTGCCGGCACGTGACAACGAAGGCGCCGTGCGCATCCTCAACATGGGAAATCTACCCTTTACACAGGAGCTCAAGGACTTCCATGCCGAGCTTTTCAACCAGCGCGCGCTGGCTGAAAAGCGCAAGGCCTCCTTCCAAATGGTGATTGACGACGTCTATGCCATTGGCAAAGGCCGCCTGGTCGGCCGTCCCCGTTATTAGAGCCGGCTGAGGCCGAAAAAGCAAAGGATGTGATAAACATGAAAATTGTTGATTTAATCTGCTCCGGCGGACGCACAGGCTTTTATTTTGACGACCAGCGGGCTATCAAACGCGGGGCCGAACACGACGGCATGTTTTATACCGGCCAGCCGGTGACAGATAAATTTCAATCCATACGGCAGGCAGGAGAATCCATCTCCATCATGCTGCTGCTGGAGGATGGACGCCTGGCTTATGGCGACTGCGCAGCCGTACAGTACAGCGGCGCTGGCGGGCGTGACCCACTCTTTTTGTCCCAGGAATTCATTCCCCTAATTGAGCAGCATATCAAGCCCCTGCTCATTGGACGCGAGGCAGACAACTTTCGCCAGCTAAGCATGCTGGTGGATAACCTGCATATCGATGGACAACGCCTGCATACCGCCATCCGCTACGGTCTGACTCAGGCCATCCTGGATGCGGTGGCCCAATCTACCGGCCGCCTGATGTGCGAGGTGGTGGCAGATGAATACCAATGCAGCGTCAGCGAGCAGCCCATCCCTATTTTTACCCAAAGCGGGGATGACCGCTATAACAATGTGGATAAGATGATCATCAAGGGCGCGCAGGTGCTGCCGCACGCGCTGATTAACAATGTGGAAGAGAAGCTGGGCCGGCAGGGTGAAAAGCTGGCCGACTATGTAGCCTGGTTAAGCCGCCGCATTCGCCAACAACGCCAGAGACCGGATTACGCACCCGTGCTGCACATTGATGTATACGGAACCATTGGCCAGATTTTTGGCAACACCAACTACCCCGCTATGGCCGAGTATATCGCCCGCTTAGGTGCGTTGGCCAAGCCCTTTCACCTGCGCATAGAGGGGCCCATGGACTGCGATTGCAATTGCGAAACACAGATGCAGGCGTTGGCCGGTCTGACGCGTGAGCTGGATGCGCGCGGTATTGATGTGGAGCTGGTAGCGGACGAGTGGTGCAACACACTGGAGGATATCCAGTATTTTGCAGACAACCGCGCCGGTCATATGGTGCAGATTAAGACTCCGGACTTAGGCGGCATCAACAACACCATTGAGGCGGTACTCTACTGCAACGCCCGCGGCGTGGGCGCCTATCAGGGTGGCACCTGCAATGAGACGGACCGCAGCGAGCAGATTTGCGTACACTGCGACATGGCTAAGCAGCCCGTACAGATTCTGGCCAAGCCAGGCATGGGCGTAGACGAGGGGTATATGATTGTTTACAATGAGATGCAGCGTATCCTCGCTCTGCGTAAAGCACGGCGCAGATAAACGCAGGCCAAACAAACACAAAAACAGCGGGCAGTCTGCTGTTTCTCCGCAGAGAAAGCAGCAGAACAACCCGCTGTTTGTATTTTGAGAATTATACGTTTAGTTGTGAATCAAGGTTAGCAGCTACCTGCCTCTCCTCTTCCACAGCGCAGCCACGATGGTAGCGCAAACGAGCGCGGCAGTCCAAAGACCAGACCAGCAGCAGAATCAGGGGAACAAGCACAAAGCAGACCAAGTCAAAGCCTACATCTACAGCCTGTGTCCGCGTCAACGAAAAAACACTCATCAGCAGCGCAAGCATCTGTTCGAAGAAAAATTCAGCCACAAAGCTGGCCACAACATACAGCGCAAGCAGCAGCAACAAGCGCCAGCGCAGGCCTCCTGTGCGCTGCCAGCTTTTTCCCCACAGCCGTTGCTCGATCAGCAAAGACAGGCCAAGCGCGAGGAATAGCATAATCAAAAAGGCAAAGCTGACAAACCGGCTACGAAAAGAGTCCAGCTCGAACGGATAAAACAGACCAATCAGCACATAGGCAGCAAGTAAGGCCAGAAAAATAGCGAATGAAGAAAATAGGTATACCTGTCGCTTCTTTCTCTCATGCATAACAGCAACCTCCTTTGCGGTAGGACAAACGCATCCGAAGACAGAACCTCTTATCCTGAACAATCAGGCTTGCATCTGCACAGCTGACTGCTGCCTAGGCAGCGCAATGGACTGCTGGCGGTGGTAGCGCAAACGAGCGCGGCAGCTAAAGAAACAGGAAAACAGGCTGAGCAGAGGCAAAAGTGCATAGAACAGGAGATTACGCAGCACATCCACAGCCTGCGCATAACGCAAGTCAGGAAAACTCTGCATCAGTGCGGTAGTCAACTGCGCCTGTAAGGCATCGCGATAAAAGGTCACGACAAAGAGAAAAGCAAAACAAAGGATAAAAGCAGCAAGAAGGGACAGCATGCTTCTTTTTACCGGCATATGCATGCCCCACAGCGCATCCTCTATAGCCAAGGAGAGCAAAGGAGGCGCGATCAGCACAAAAATCATGCCGATAAGCTGGAAGCGAAACTGATTATAGCCTAGCGCAAATGGATAAAACAGGCCAATCAGCACATAAGCAGCAAGAAAAACTAGATAGAGGGACAGGGAGGAAAACAGGTAGATATGTTGCTTCTTTGTTTCATTCATTGCAGTAGCCTCCTTCCTGCAAATACAACTATTTTTCCTTATTATAACAATATTTCGCGCATCCCGCTACTTTTCCTGTTGATTCGCTTGTATTTTTGCAGCTTTGTCCCTATCATCCCTGAGGCACGACTGAACAAGCAATGTCTCATAAAGGTGAGATCTCAGAAAAGGGGGCGCAAAAGGGCGGCATAGCATCTGTCCAATCCATACTATGGAATACGCTTGAAAAAGAACAGATGAATCATTCCCTGCTTCTGCAAGGGCAAACAGGGCAGGGCTTCTACAAGTAATCCATTTTCTAATAGAACCGTATCACCGCGTAAAAAAGAATATTTCTTCTATCTCCTATACTTTTCCTTTGCGGCAATACCCACTGCATTATAGATAACAATTCGGCAAAAAGCATGGAAAGTCTATTTCCTATGTTCTTCGCCTTCTTCTGTACAGTGCACAGAAATCCCCCTTTACACGATGAAAGAGCAGTGCATGGGTAAGCGTTTTTATAAAAATCCGTACAGCTATGCACTGTACGGATTTTTATAAAAAGCCCTTTAAGGCTAGGCCACAGTATAAATT
>CALXSV010000006.1 GCA_944391235.1 uncultured Clostridia bacterium
CCGACAAGAATTCCCACAATTGTTCCTGCCAAAGTTGCCGCGGCGGCTCCAGCGACTCCCATACCCAAAGGACCCATGAACAGATAGTCCAGAGCCAGATTGGTTGCATTAGTCGCCAATACCTGCATCATAGCAACCTTTGAATGGTTATCCAAAATGGCAAAGCTGGAGATAACCAGATTAACCCCAATGAAAGGCGCAGCGACGATTGTTAGAAAGGTATATTGCGCTACATCCTTGGCAATCGCTCCGTTGTTTGTCAATAGTCTGCCAAAAATATCGCAGAAAGGCAGAAGGCAACAGCACAGGATGCCGCCCAACAGGGCCAGTAGAAGAGAGAGCGTAAAAACACGGTTCGCCTGAGCGTATTTTCGCTTTCCCAACAGGATGCTTGTTGCAATGCTTCCTCCAGAAGAAATGACAAAGCCCGGCAGCTCCGCAATATCGACAAAGCTGTCGCACAGACCCGCGGCCGCCAAGGCATCTGCGCCCAGAAGGCCGCCCACTAATATAAAATCAATCACATAGTCCAGATAGGTGGAAGCCGTTACCACGGAACCAATGCCCAAAAACTCTTTGGTCTTACTTTTTATAATCTTTTCATTTCTCGTATAAGCATAGCTCATTCATTCGGTTCTCCTATGCACTTCATTATAACTACGTCTAGTTGGGATTCATTGGGATTCATTTTAAAAAATATTATAGCGGAGGATTTTACTAAAAAATATTTTCTGCGCGAAACGCCCATTTTTCTGCGTGAAATATAGTCCGGGGGACAACCTTTTGGCATGCAACTGAGAGGAAATGGACGACTGCTTTACGCAGCAGGTTGCAGATGATGGGCCCATGAAGGGGATTATGAAAACCGCTGTATCCTACAGATCATCCTTTGTTAAAGGAGTGGTAGCGAAGCAGCGCCTGGATTTCTCGGAGACCTCTTGGCAATAAGATTCGCTGGGATATCCTATGTACGCCAGAGAAAACAAAATTTGCAATACGGCCAACAGCCAAAGGTGGGCAGTCTGTTTGTTCATCATCCCACTGCGGTAAAGCGAATCAAAATAGCGATGTGCTTCATTGAGGGCAGCGCATGCCGGAAGGCTCCATTCCTTTTTTCTTAATTTCCCCTCCACCGTGAATACCAAAATGTCCGGAAAACTGCATAAAAACACAGGACGGCAAAGGAGATGATTGGAACATCTTCTTCGCCGTCCTGTTGATCGTCTAAGCAGCCTTCCGGCCTGTAACTCTCAGATGTGGCTTCGCCATGTGGATCGCTCTGTGCGCAGAAGTCGTAAAAGGTTCCACATCTGTGGGATGTGTGCTGACGGTGGGTACCTTTCTCCATACCTGAAGGCCTGCGCACAGACCTCTGCCACAGGTTAAGTATAATTTGGCAACTGGCAGAAAGCAATGGGAAAATCCCGCTTAACGCCTTGCTGAAGTCTATCTGTTTTCGAAAGACTTTTGTACAGAAAAGTGGTGATTGTATGGGAAATTAGTCGCACCGGATAAGCTGAAACTGGTAGACAGATGTTTGGAGCAACATCTTATAAGGGGATCCGCTTGCTCATACCAATCGCTAACTGCCGTACAGCACAGCTTTACCAGAGACACATCAAAGCCGGAAGAAAAGATGATGTGAAACACCTATCCGCTTTCCTTCCGGCTTGTATTTGGCTAGCCAGCTGTGAAAAGTGGCGTTTTTTGCCCTGCTCCCCTACAGCCCTTAGCAATCGCCTCCGCTCAGCAACAAATTTCCTTATTTGCTGCGGAGGTATTTTTGCTATGCTCAATGCAATCCTTTATATCCTTCATCCGTAAATCCAGCATGGCGCTGGTTTCCGCGCATTCGCTCAACTCCGTAGCCAGCTGCGCAGCAATACTGGGATCAATGTTCTTCTTATAGCGCAGGCGGTGCTCCAAACTGGCCCAAAACTCCATAGCAATGGTTCTAAGCTGTACCTCCACCTTCATAGACCGTTTTTCATTCTGAAGAAAAATCGGAACCTCTACAATCAAATGCAGACTGCGGTAGCCGTTCTCTTTGGGCTGGGCAATATAGTCCTTCTGATTAATTAGCTGGATATCATCCTGACGCAGCAAGCAATCCGCCAGCATATAAATATCATCCACAAAGGGACAAATTACACGAATGCCGGCTACATCATTCACATACTGCTCCACACATGCCAATGAAAAAGGCAGATTTTTCTTTTTCAGCTTTTTTAAAATGCTTTCTGGCGTTTTCAGGCGCGTCTTAATGGTGTCAATGGGATTGCGGTCATGCTGCAAGGAAAACTGCTCGTTTAGGACCTTGAATTTGGTCTCTATCTCCATAACGGCGCAGCGGTAACAGGACATAAGCTGCCGCACAGGCAAAATATTCTCCTGGAACATTTTAATAAAATCATCATCAATCAGATTTATCAGCTGCTCCTCCTGTAATTGTATCTGCACCTGCCGGCCCGACTGCTCCGAGGATTGCACCAGCAACTGCACCTGCAACTGTTCTTGAGACATAATCCTACTCCTTTTCTTCTTCTTTTTATAGCTAGCGTATATTTAAGCCACTTCAAACTGGCTGTTATATAACTGTGCATAAAAGCCGCCCTGTGCAAGTAGCTGCTCGTGATTACCAGACTCAATGATATCGCCATCCCGCATAACAAGAATTTTATCCGCATTCTTAATGGTAGACAGGCGATGTGCAATAACAAAGGAGGTTCGGCCCTGCGTCAGTGCATCCATTGCCTGCTGGATGAGCAGCTCGGTACGGGTATCGACCGATGAGGTGGCCTCGTCCAGAATTAGCATAGGCGCGTTTTCAATCATAGCGCGGGCAATGGTAAGCAGCTGCTTTTGCCCGGCGGAAAGATTCATCCTATCGTCAATCACTGTATCGTAGCCGTTTGGCAAGGTTCGGATAAAGTGGTCCATACCCACAGCCCGGCAAACTTCCTCCAGCTCTTGCTCACTAATATCTTGCTTGCCATACAGCAGATTCTCGCGGATGGAGCCTTCAAACAACCAGGTATCCTGCAAAACCATTCCGAACAGGCTATGCACTTCGCTGCGGCTCATTTCTCTAATCGGAACCCCGTCAATCTTAATGCTGCCGCCATCCAACTCATAGAATTTCATCAACAGATTCACCATAGTGGTTTTGCCCGCGCCGGTGGGACCGACTATGGCCACTTTCTGGCCAGGCAACACATGCTCGCAGAAATCATGAATGATAATCTTATCTTCATCATAACCAAAGCGCACATGCTCAAACTCTACCTCTCCGCGTACAGCTTGCAGCCGCTGCGGCAGGTTGGAGTCATCCTCCATTTCCTTGGCCTCCAGGAACTGGAACACACGCTCTGCGGCGGCGGCTGTGGACTGTAGATTGGTAGCAGCCTGGGCCATCTGGGAAAGCGGCGTGGTAAAGAGGCGAATATAGATCATAAAGGCTACAATATCACCAAAGGGAATGGATCCGCGTATAGCAAGAACCGAGCCCACCACGCACACAGCAACATAGCCAAAGTTGCCGATAAAGTTCATCAGAGGCTGCATCAGACCAGAGAGAAACTGCGATTTCCAGTTACTCTGATACATTTCCCGGTTCAAGCGGTCAAAGGTTTGCTTTTCCCTTTTTTGTCCATTGAACAGGCGTACAATGTTATGCCCGGTATATACCTCTTCCACATAGCCGTTCATCTCGCCCAGCCATTTCTGACGGTCGCTGAAAAAATGCTGCGAGGTTTTCATAATCACCAACATCAAAGCAAAGCCCAGCAGAGAGGACAGCACAGCCGTGGTTGCCATAATCCAGTTCGTATAATACATCATCACCACGGAGCCTAAAAACATGGTCAATGCAGAAACCAGTGTGGAAACGCTGTTTTGCATGGTCATGCCAATGGTATCCACATCATTGGTCACACGCGATAGCACATCGCCGGTAGTGGTTTTTTGAAAATAGGCAACCGGCAATTTGTTGATTTTCAGAGAAATATCCTGCCGCAGTCCACGGTTGACCTTCTGCGTAACCTGGGTCATAATAATGCCGGTAATAAAGCTCAACAGCGCGCCAATGACATAAAGCACAACCAAAAACCAACAAATGGAAAAAATGGCTGGCAAATCAATCTCACCCTGCAGGCCGGCGCTGATCAGGTTCGTAATCTCGCTGATTTTATTGGGCCCAATCAGGCGGGTAATCACGCCCAGCATATCGCAGGCAACCGCAATAAGCACAGCCCAGGCAAAGGGCTTGCAATAGACAATCAGCTTGGACATGGAGCTTTTAAAATTATCCGGTTTTTCCGCTGCAGCCATGTGCATGGGGCCGCGTCCATGCATCGGCCCTTTACGGCTTATATCACTCATATGGCAAGTTCCTCCTTAGAAAGCTGAGAATAGGCAATTTCCTGATAAATGGGACAGCTTTGCATCAACTCATCATGCTTGCCATTGCCCACAATTTCACCGTTTTCAATTACCAAAATGCGATCCGCATCACGGATGGTACCAATGCGCTGGGCAACAAGGATGGTTGTCACACCGGCTGTCTCCTGCTTTAAGGCAGAGCGCAGCGCGTGGTCAGTGCGGTAATCCAGCGCAGAAAAGGAATCGTCAAAAATATAGATTTCCGGTTTCTTGGCCACGGCCCGGGCAATGGATAATCGTTGCTTTTGTCCGCCGGAAAAATTGCTGCCGCCTTGCACCACAGCACCGTCATAGCCGCATTCTTCACTTTCCACAAATTCTTTAGCCTGGGCAATGGCTACAGCCTGACGGATATCCTGCTCGCTGATTTGCCCTTCCTCTCCGCCATAAGCAAGATTGCTGCTTACTGTACCGGAAAAGAGAAAGGCTTTTTGCGGAACAAAACCAATCTTGTCATGCAGGGCCTGTTGCGTGTACGATTTGACATTCACCCCATCAACCAGCACCTCCCCCTGGCTTACATCATACAAACGGGGAATCAGGTTGATAATCGTACTTTTGCCGCAGCCGGTTGCGCCAATCAGGGCCACCGTTTCGCCGCGGTGTGCGCAAAAGCTAATGTTATGCAGCACATCGTGGGCAGAATCCGGATAGCGGAAGCAAACATTGCGGAATTCCACTTCCCCACACATCCCTTCTTCACCAGCAACGCGCGTGCCATCCTGAATACGCACCTTCGTATCCAGTACCTCGTTAATACGTTTGGCAGATACAGAAGCGCGCGGCAGCATAATAAAGATGATAATCAACATCAGGAAGGCCATAACCACCTGCATCGCATAGGACATGAACACCACCATATTGGAAAAGATGGTCAACCTTTCTGCTGCAGCAGCAGCGCTGCTTAACGCCACATTGCTAATTAACACCGCACCAATCCAGTAAATACCCAGAGTCAGTCCGTTCATACTCAGGTTCATGGCCGGATTCATAATCGACATAGCCATGTGTACCTGCAAATTGGTTTTGGTCAGCTTCTCATTGGCCTGGTCGAATTTATCCTCCTGATAGGATTCGGCATTGTAAGCCCGTACTACCAACAAACCGGTCAAATTTTCTCTGGTTATCCGGTTCAAATCATCCGTCATCCATTGCACGCGTTTAAAGCGCGGCAACGCGTAAACCATTAAAAACACAATAACCAGAACAATAAAGACAATTGCCACGGCAGTTAGCAGCGACCACTCCCAACTTTTGGAGCTGATTTTTTCAATGGCCATAAAAGCCATAATCGGCGCCTTGATAATTACCTGCAAACCCATGGTAATGATCATCTGAATCTGCGTAATATCATTGGTGGAGCGGGTAATCAGACTAGCGGTGGAAAAGCCGTTCATTTCCTCATCGGAAAAGGACATCACCTGATTGTACACACCCTCACGCAAGCGCATAGAAAAACGTGCGGCAATCTGTGCGGCAAAAAAGCCGACCACAATGGCCAGGCCCAATGACCCCAGCGCACAAAGCAGCATTTTCCCTCCGGTATAAAGAATGTCCGCGGTCTGGCTGCCTGCGCTCTGTACCAAAACTGTCACCTCGGACATATAGTCGGGAATCTTCAAGTCCAGCTGTACCTGTAAGGCAATCAGCACAATATTAAGCGCAATAATCAGCCAATCCAGGGCTTTCATGTGTTTAAATAGTTTCAGCATGCATCTGCTCCTTCCTTCATCCAGTACAAAATGTATTTCAAGCGGCCAGGCCCATTTCCAGTACAGCCAGGCCGTTTATTTTAAACGTTGTTTTTGCAGTACTAAAGCGGCTACCCGATCGGAAAGACGTACCATTTCTCTGGCGTCCGCTTCGCCCAAATCCTGCATCAGATTACTTAGCTCGGAGAGAATTTCTTCCCTGGCCAGCTTCATACGCTGCAGACCGGCCGGTGTAATGGAAACAAGCCTTTTTCTGGCGTCCTGCGCGTCAACGCTGCGTTTAATCTCACCCTTAGCCTCCAGATGACGCAGCACCTTGGCCACATGCGCGCTGGTCGTACCGGAAACCTCTGAAAAAGTGGAGGGCGAGGTATCTCCGCAATCTGCCAGATAAACCAAAATAAACATTTCCCCGCCATTAAAATGCGCCAACTTTCTCTGTGGGCGGTGTGAATGAATGATCATCATATTGCGCATATACTGCTCTGCCAGTTGATATCTTTCCATCAACTCACCCCCTCTATTAACTAACCTGGTTAGTATTATAAAGAAATGCAGCCTTTCTGTCAAGAAGCTTCAGCTAACGTTCAACTAGCTTCAGAAAAAACACAGAAAAAAACCGCCGCTCAACAGCGGCGGTTATACACATATGCAGAGAAAGGGATTTCCCTCTGTTATTCTTCAAGATAGGGCAAGGGGTCGACCGCAGTGCCATCCACACGGATTTCAAAGTGTACATGTGGGCCCGTAGTGGTACCGGTCATACCAATAGTGGCAATGCCATCGCCACGCAATACCTCGTCGCCTTCACTGACCAACATTTCATTGCAGTGCGCATACCTGGTTTCCACCCCATTGCCATGGTCAATCATAATCAGGTTGCCATAACCGGACATATATCCGACATAGGATACAGTGCCGTCTGCCGTTGCATAAATGGCGGAATCATAAGCATCCGCCACGTCAATACCACTGTGCCAGCCGCGTGAACGCCAGCCAAAACGGGAAGTTACCGTACCCGTACCAGAGGCCAGGGGCCAGCCAAATTCACCATCCCCATTTTCGCCACGGGAGCTAATTACCAGCTTGGTACCAACTTCAACAACCTCGTCAACTGCTTCTACCAAAACAATAGATCCAACTTCCTCATAGGCGGTAACCACACCGTTTACTTCTGTACTGCGATAGGTCACTTCCTGAATTCCATCCACGCCTTCGCTGACCAACGATTCTTCACCGCGCATCAACTCAGAGTTGTCTACGCGAACCGTATCATAAGG
>CALXSV010000007.1 GCA_944391235.1 uncultured Clostridia bacterium
TAGCAATCATATCCTTATAATTTGTTTCAATTAGGAATTTTCTTTTAAAAGCTCTTGAACTGGCTTCTAAATTTATTACAAATAGGAATTTTAATTACAACTTCCACTTGGTAACAAAAATGACAAGATTATTCAAACAATGATATTGTATAAATTGTATAAATCTTATCTTTATATTCTCTAACAACTTGGAAGTCAAAAAAATCCCCCCTTGTTCCATCGAAGTTCTTTCTTCATTATGAATCTTTCAAACGATTCCTTGCCTTTTCATGCTTCTATTCCGCTATCGTAAAGATTTGTACAATTTCTTCTATAATGTTATGTTTTTCAATTGGACTAATAAAAATATGGAATGTATTGGGAATAGGACATTTTCGCTAAGTCTTTCTATGTATTTTTTCTTCCTTTCTGAGAGCCACATGCTTCTCTCACTATCTCGCGAATATTTTTTCTTAAAAATAATTTATCCCCAATATTTGAAAAGTAATTTCACTCTGATAATATTGTCGCGCTTTTAAATAATACATATACTCTTTCATACACCTAAAATTCCATTTCCGGTTTCCAAATTTCCTGAAAAATCCCCCGGCTGGCCTTCAATGGGATGCATGTTGATAAATCTTTACATATCCTTCATTCTATACCTTGATCCATGCAAAGTCTTGTTTTATACAGAAAAATAGCAGTGTCATTTTGTCTATTATTGCCAATGGTCATAGCGGCTTGCATTTGACACAGGCAATTATTTTGTGATACGATACAAATACTGTAAACTTATATATATCTTTATGGGGGAGGATCTAATTTTGACACTTAAATGGCTTTATTATTTTCTTGAAATCTGTAAAGATATGAATATGTCAAAAACGGCCTCTAGGCTATTTATCTCTCAGCAGGGACTTAGCAAAGCCATAAATAGCCTGGAAAATGAATTGCAGTGTACATTATTTATACGCTCACACTCAGGCGTTACATTGACGGATGCGGGGACATATCTTCTGCAACAGGGACATCAGATTCTTGATTTGATTGATACAACTCAAAATCATTTGAAACAGTATTCCGAATCTCAAGATATTCAAATCTCTGTTCCAAATGGCGCAAGTGCGATCTTCACAAACCGGTTGCCGAATCAATTTGCCGGACGGCCGATTTCCTACACAGAAGTTGATGAAGACGAATGGATTTCTGGTTTGGAAAAAGGGAGTTACGACGCCGCGATCGTGAGCGATTTGGTCAATTCTGGGAAATGGTATGTTCGTCCTTTTTATAGGGAATATCTTGCATTGATCGTCAGCGCACAACAGCCGATTACCAAAAGTAACCCTCCTGACCTGACACTCCTAAAAGGGCAAACTATTATAATAAGCGAACGCCTATTCAATACATATGATAAATTTTTGAAACGTATGGCAAAAAGGGGATTGCCCTTCTCAAAAGTAATCCGAACCTTTTCTCCCTTCACGGCAATGCACCAATGCGCACAGGATATCGGTGTCTGCTTTTTGGGGGAACATGCACTTTCGTTGCTGCATTTTCCGAATACAAAGGTACTGTATCCCCACGATCCAGAGATGTCTTTAGAATTCTTTTTTGTCGCTAGGTCAAACAACATCAAGGGCCTGGTGTCTGATCAGCTCTATCAACATCTATATGATTGTGTTAACAAAGAGGAATAAGGCCGGATAATTGGAGCGAATGGCCGCTTCATCTTCCTCAATCGTATAAAAAAGAAGCGTCCGAGAGTTTTCTCATCGAACGCTTCTTTTTTATCGCATCTAAGTTTTCGTATTACTAAATAAACGAAAAAGGAACTACAAAAAGTAGTTCCTTCATCAAGTGGCTCCCCCTGTTGGACTCGAACCAACGACCCTGCGGTTAACAGCCGCATGCTCTACCGGCTGAGCTAAGGAGGAATGTTTGTGTTGGCGTCTTCCTATTGTCCCGGGCCGTCACCAGCCAAGTATCTTCGGCACTAATGAGCTTAACTTCCGTGTTCGGGATGGGAACGGGTGGACCCTCATCGTCATCAACACCAACTCTATTTATCACATTCCTGTGTAAATAGCTCTATATTCATTTTTCCTTGTTTGCTTTTGGTGCCCCGTGCGGGAATCGAACCCACGTTAACGGCGTGAGAGGCCGCTGTCTTAACCGCTTGACCAACGGGCCATATCGTCAGCTCAGGAGCCGGAGGGATCCGGCCCCTCTCTGACCTTCTTTGGTGCACCATCAGGGACTCGAACCCGGGACACCCTGATTAAGAGTCAGGTGCTCTACCAACTGAGCTAATGGTGCAGACCTGTGGCCTCGCCGCTTCCGCGACTTACCATTCGCCAGTATACCTTTTGCCAGTACACTGAAAACTGAATAAAGAATTGAGATAGAAGCTATTGGAAAAAGCTTCGAACCAAGGAACTATGGTCAAGCCCTCGGCCTATTAGTACTGCCAAGCTGAACATGTTACCATGCTTACACACGCAGCCTATCAACCTTGTAGTCTTCAAGGGGCCTTACTAGCTTACGCTATGGGATATCTTATCTTGGAGTCGGCTTCACGCTTAGATGCTTTCAGCGTTTATCCGATCCGCACATAGTTGCCCAGCTGTGCTCCTGGCGGAACAACTGGTGCGCCAGAGGTGCGTCCATCCCGGTCCTCTCGTACTA
>CALXSV010000008.1 GCA_944391235.1 uncultured Clostridia bacterium
GAAAAAGAGAAAGCAATCCGAGAAGCATTCAAATATTTTGGGATAATCTAACATCCCGCAAAATGGAGGTTTCTTATGGATAGATTGATTTCTTGTGAGTTCAACATGGATACCGCCTGTGTGGAACTGAAATTCTTTGATGGCAGTATGATTGCCATTGATACAATTGCGGTTGAAAACGAGGTCGCTGACAATATGTATCAGCGTTCCGAATTGGACTGGCTAATCTACAACAAGCCACTGGAATACGCACAGCTGGTATTCAGCGGTGATTTGGAGCAGTATGTACAAGGAACGCCAGAACATCGGTTGATGGATTAAACTGAATAAACGTGACACAGCCCACCGTTCAGATGATCGGTGGGCTGTATTTTTAGGATTTACTTATTTGAGACTTGCGGAAGGATAACACGGAAACAAACTCCTCCTGGACGGTTTTTAACTTCGCAAATACCTCCATGAGCCAGAACTGCCGCATGGACGATTGCCAGTCCCAATCCAGATCCTCCGTCTGAACGATTGTGAGCCTTATCTACACGATAGAAAGGTTCCCATAATCTCAGCAAATCATCTTCAGGAATTTGAATACCATCGTTATCTACCGAGATAATTATCCTGTCTTCTTGTTCATTTAGAGCAACATGAATCGATCCGCCTTCAGGCGTATATCGCAAAGCATTAGATGCAAGATTGGAAATTATTTTTCGGAGATTGCCTTCATCTGCATCAATATATATGTTTTCTAACTCCATGGACAGCGCAATTCTTTTTTGCTCTATAGATAGCGCCATAGGATTCCAAACGTCTTTAACAAGCTGGGACAGTTCAACAGACGCTATATTCAAAGACAATCCTGATTGCAACCGAGCTAAATCAAGCAGATTATTCACCAAATCAGCCATTCGATCGCTTTCTTCCAGAACAATTTCCAGGTATGAGTTTCTCTTTTCAGGTAAAATATCTTCCTGTGCATACTCTGCATGAGCACGAAGTATTGCCAACGGCGTCTTTAGTTCGTGTGCAGCTGATCGAGTAAACTCCCGTTCTCGGTCTAATTGCCCTTTCAGCTTATCTTGAGCTGTATTAAAAGCAATTGCTAAGGTGTTCAATTCTTGAATTGAAGTATCCGTCTGACAAACTCCTTCCGATACTTCACGACAGAGTGTTTCCACCGGCAAGGTGATTTGCTTGGAAAGTTTAGCGGATAAGAGAAGAAGGACCCCCCACGTTAAAAGTGCAGTGCTTATATACAGTCCCGAATTTTGTTTCAGTGCTGCAGGCAGAACATTGCATTGTACGGCAACATAGTCCACCACGCCATCGGAGTCCGTGCTGCCCATGGAAAATCCATCCTTTGTCAGCACAGAACGTCCTTCACCGGCGATTTCTCTATCCAGAATAGCGTGTGCTTCACGGAAAGAGGCCAAGCGGCGTTCCATATTGATAGGACCATTTTTTCCGTTGCTGCTCCAGGATGGAAGCAGTACACTGCGTACATTTAGATAAGAGAAGTCCCAAGTATTACCGCTACCTTCTGTAGTTGTTTCCACCATTGTGTCTATAGTGCCGTCTGGACGGATAATTTCGATTTTTTGCACTGCGATTTCATATCCGGGACGCTCTATGCCGGTCACACGAGCGTAACTGCCGTCGCTGTTATTTCGGTATTTATCATCTTTAGGATAGACGGTATACTCCCACCCATCACGATTTGCAATAATCCAATTAGCCAGAGCGATTTGCCCCTGATCATCCAGACCGTCGTCAAAAGTAAAATACCAGCGCTGGCCTAAATCAATCCCTTCTTGGTGTCCCCAACCCCACGCCAGTTGGCTTCTCACGTACCCTGTTGCGGTACGCACAACAAATGCGATACCTCCATCCAACTCACTGACCTGTCCCAAGGATAGACTGCTGAGATTGCCCATCAGAATACTGCATGCTTGTTCGCCTAAACCGGATGCATAGTTCTTGGTGTAATATTCATAATGCTCTTCCATGCTGGTTTGAGCAGATCGTGCAGCCTGTTTTGCACTGGTTTCCATCTCGTTACAAGTTTTGCTTGTAAACATAAGCATTGTACCCAGCCACAAAAGCACAAATGTTATTGCCAGAGGCTGTAATAAATGCCAGCGCAAGTGACGGGATTTGTTTTTTTTAGAGCATTTCATAATCACACCTCCTCCAGTTTATATCCTGCTTTATAAATGGTCTTGATCTGCCTGCCTGCCGGACCCAGAGCCGAACGCAAGCTACGTATTCGTACGTCTACAGCTCGATCTTCTCCTTCAAAGTCGAATCCCCAAACTTTATCTAACAGTTGCTCACGACTAAGCACATTTCCTTGATTACGCATTAGACATAACAGCAAATCATATTCTCTGGGGGAGAGCTTTATTTCCTCTTGTAAAACCATACATAAGCGACGATTAAGATCGAGAGAGATAGCGCCACATGTGAGCAATCCGACCGGATTACAACCATTTCGGCGACGAATAAGTGCTTGTGTCTTTGCAAAAAGGACAGCTAAAGAAAATGGTTTTGCCATGTAGTCATCACAACCAAGTGCGTAACCTTTCAAAGTATCTTCTTCTCCACCTAAAGCGGTGAGAAATAAAATCGGCACATTGCTGTTTCTTCGAACTGCCTTGCAGACCCCAAACCCATCCAACTCAGGCATAAGAATATCCAGTAATATTGCATCGTAGTCATTGTCCCTCAGAATATCCAATGCTTCTTCACCGTTTCGTGCTATATCACAAATCAGACCATGGGCTGAAAAATAATCGAAAATAATATTTCGAATTCGTGCCTCATCTTCTACTATTAGAACTTTTTCCATTTGCCATCCCTCCTTTCGGCATTATAGTATCAAAAAGTTATGTCGAAATGATGTTTACTTTTTATAGTTCAAATGCAACCAGCGTTTCTTTGGGCAGTTTCTCATCATCACAGCTCAGAAGATAAGATATCGCCTTGTTCGCAAAGCGGTTTGATTTTATGGTATCCCAATCGGCAAACCGGATTATTTCTGCTGTGTCGTTTTCAAAATTCAATGAAATCTCGCCCCATTCGCCGTCGCAGTCTACTTGGTATTCGTAGATTGCGGCGGCGATTTTCTTTTTGCGCTTGGTTTTGGATTTCAGTTTCAGCCGGACAGCATGGATTGCACCCTCGGCAACTAATAATTCCGTCAGCTTGTCCACTGCTTTTCGGTAGGCTCGTTCTGCACCGCTGGCTGTACTGCCCTCAAACATAACCGCCAGTTCTTCAAAGGTGGGGCGGTCTTTCCATGAGCTGACACGCCCACAGGTCATGCAAATTGCTAACCGTT
>CALXSV010000009.1 GCA_944391235.1 uncultured Clostridia bacterium
AAAAGCAGCATCGGTGCAGCCTTGGCGCAGTACAGCGGGCGACCGGCCATTGATATAGACGCTGAGATTGTGCGCAACGTCGGCTGCTCCATTCCGGATATCTTTGCTCAACAGGGTGAGGTAGGCTTCCGCCAGCTGGAGCGCCAGCAGATAGCCCAAGCGGGCATGCAGCGCGGCTGTATTCTAATCACCGGCGGCGGCGTGGTCAAGGATGCAGCAAATTATGCACCCCTGCATCAAAACGGCCGCATTTATCATCTCAGCCGGCCATTGGAGCTGTTGGAGCGTGAGGGCAGGCCTTTATCTGAGAATGCAGATTTGGAGCTGCTATACAAGGAGCGTCTACCGCTTTACCAACGATTCCGCGATGTGGAGATTGCCAACAACAGCAGCATAAAAGAGGCAGCAGAAAGGATATGGAGGGATTTTTGTGAACATACTGGTACTTAACGGTCCAAACCTCAACCTACTGGGAATGCGCGAGCCAGAAATCTATGGCAGCGCCACCTATGCGGATTTGCAAGCCTTGCTGCAGAAGGAAGCGCATAAGCTAGACATTGCAATAGAGTTTTTCCAATCCAATCATGAGGGTGCGTTAATCGACGCCATCCAGGCGGCCTATGGACGAATTCATGGAATCATCTTTAATCCCGCCGCCTATACGCATACCAGCATTGCCTTACTAGACGCACTCAAAGCAGTGGGCATTCCTACGGTGGAGGTGCATATCTCCGATCCGGATCAGCGCGAGCCGTTCCGCCAGGTTTCTTACCTGCGGCCAGCCTGTATTGCCACGATCAAGGGCAAGGGACTACCTGGATATGTAGAGGCGCTGCACCTGCTGCACGAGCGGTATCATCAAAAATAAAAAAGGCTCTGCGTCTGCTGCACAATAAGTAAAAGCAGGGCCACTCTATTTCCATAGATGAAAATCGTTTGCTAAACCTTATATTTAAAGCCATAAGAAAGTATTTTCCGCTTGAGGCGGCGTAGTCCCAACCAGGGCTATGCCGTCCTTTTTCTATTCCTTCATTTCCTTCTTCTTTGTCTGCAGTTCAGCAGCATGTGACTTTGTCAGACGTTTACCGGACATGTCCCGACAGCCTTACCAAGTGCAGGGTGATGTCTCTTATTCAACAGATAGCAACGCTTAAAAGGCAAAACGGGGTGGCTGGAGAATGCCTCATAGACTTCTACGACGTCAGACTTTCCCTCGCGATATTCTATCCAACGGCGCTCATCCGCGAGTGGATTGACAACGTGAGTATGATGGTGGGATTCTGCATAAAAAAGGAGGTAAACAATTGAACATCAAAGGGTATATACGTGTTAGCAACCATGACCAAAACGAAAATCGACAGCTTGTTGCGCTGCAGGAGGTAGGTGTGTTAAACGCCGACATTTATATGGACAAGCAATCTGGCAAAGACTTTGAGCGGCCACAGTATAAAAAGATGCTGCGAAAGCTAAAACGAGGCGACCTACTTTACATCAAGAGCATAGATCGCCTCGGGCGCAATTATACGGAAATATTGGAACAGTGGCGTATCCTCACCAAAGAGAAAGGTGTCGACATCGTTGTGCTAGATATGCCCCTGCTGGACACCCGCCGCGGCAAGGATTTGATGGGCACGTTTCTCAGCGATATTGTGCTCCAGGTTCTCTCCTTCGTTGCAGAAAACGAGCGGGTAAACATCCGGCAGCGCCAGGCAGAGGGCATCGCGGCGGCCAAAGCGCGCGGTGTCCGCTTTGGCCGCCCATCCGCGCCATTGCCGGAAAACTTCCATGGCGTCTACCAGCGCTGGAGAGCCGGAAAAATAAATGGCACAGAAGCCGCAAAGGAATGTGGCATGGCAATCTCCACCTTCCGCTACCGTGCCGGAATATATGAAAAGGCCAAGTTGCCGCAAAGGCAATGAATAGGTGCGAAAAAGTATACTTTTCTGCATCCTATTCATTGCCTTTGTGAATTATAGCATACATCATTTTTAACTCAATTTCAAGTCTTTTGAGTGCTTACTAAACGATATTTTTAGTCCATCAATAAAGTATACTTTTTGCAAACCGATAACAGGTAACCTATTTTTGCTTATAAAGAATATAAAAGGAGGATACAACAATGAAAAAACGAATCTTGTCAATCTGCATCGTCCTATGCCTGATGCTGATAATGGCTTCAGTAGCATTTGCGGACAGCGGAATTCAGATTGACGAAGATACTTACGAAACACTCGAAGCAGCGATCAATGCCGCCCAAGCCGGCGACACCATTTATGTGCCTGCGGGTACGTATATTCTGCCTGAAACCCGTGATGGCAAGCTTATTCTCAACAGGCCCATCAGCTTTGTTGGCGAGCCTGGCACTGTTTTTGTCGGCGCTGTCGTTTATGGGCAGGAAGGCTTTACCGATGATGGTGTTGTGAATAAAACCATCACCTGGTCGAACATAACCCTCCAAGCGGGGGACAATAACAACCTTGGCCTTTGCCTGAGCGGTTATCAGGGCTCAAATGCAGCCGGCTATACGCTTGATATTGATAATTGCGCCTTTGTGGGCTTCCAGTATGGTGTTGCCGCTAATTCCGGTGCCAACAGCAACCAGCTTGATATTACAGATACTTCTTTTGAGGACACATGGTGCGCTCTGAGTGTACAGATCGATTCTGCAAACCCAAACACCGTTACCACCAACAATGTTACAATCCCAGAGGGCAGCTATGCTGTTCAGACATATGGTGATAATGACGTTAACGCCTATTATGAGGACGTTGAAACTTATCTGCGTGATGTAGAGGATGGCAATTATGACAACGCTGACGTCAACAATATCAGCGCTCCCTCTGGCAGTTGGGAAGCCTACACGGAGAGCGACGGCATCCGTACCTATGATACGCTTGCCAACCTCATAAGCGCGGCCAGCGATGAAACCACTATCTACATAACATCCAACATCACGCTCACCAGTGGCATCAACGTCACCGGCAAGAAGCTGAACGTAGTGGGCAATGGACATACCATTTCCTATGAACGTAATGGCAGCTTCGATGGCGTGTTCGGTAACAGCATAAACGCCGCGACTAACGGCACTGTAATCAATGTCAGTAACCTAACAATTAAGAACACCAGCGATAACGCTGAGGGCTGGGCCTCTGTTGTTGGCACGTATAATGATGGAACTACTGCTTCTGTCAGCTATACGGCGTGCACCTTCGTCAATCTAGGCGCTGGCGTTTACGTCAATCCATTTCGCGACACTGCGGCGAATGTAAGTATTACAGATTGCAAATATGAAAATACAGGCAGTGGTATAGGTATTGATGGTAGTGGAATAGCTCCTAATCTAACCTACGAAAACAATACCGGCGTTACACAAGAGCTTGTCACTGCTAAAGTTAGCGGAGCAGACAAGGTCTTTACTTCCATTCAGGCGGCTGTCAACGCTGCAGATGACAACTCTACCGTCACAGTTGGCCCCGGTAAGTACAATGAGAATATTGTCTTTAACGGCAAGAGCCTGACGATTAAGGCCCAGTACCCCGCCTATAATAACGGTGTTGAGGAGACCGATGAGAGCAAGCTCTCCGAGTTCACCGGCACCTTCAGCACCAGCGGCACTTCATTTAATGCCGATCAGTCTATCACCATCGATGGCTTCAAGCTGACTGGCAACGGCCTTAAGGTCGGTGATATTAATTACAACACGGTTGGCAATCTCACCGTTCAGAACTGTGTAATGGAGACAGGTGACAATCTTGACGCCAATACCGTAGGCCACAACAGCCTCAACTACTTCGTCAAGGTCAACGGCGATGAGAACTACGGCCCGGCCAGTGTGGCTGTTCACAACAACAAGCTCACCGGTGAAGCTGTTAGCAACGTCTTCCCGATTCAGCTCTGGAACGTCGACGACGTGCAAGTCACCGACAACTACATTGAGCTTACGAATGCTGCAAACCATCAGGCTATCAACATCAGCAAGCTTGCCGATGATGCAACTGTCGTCATCAGCGATAACACGATAGAGGGCGTTGGCGGCGGTATTTACGTTACGACCTGGAAGGTCAACGGCACGGACGACGGGGATAACTTCGTGGGCAGCGTCACGATTGATGGAAACAACATAACGGGTGCCCAAGATGGCCAAGAGATCTACATTGGCTATGAGGATGCCGCCAACTACGGCGATTTCGCTGGCACGCTCAGCGCCTCTAATAACTATAACGAAGACGAGCTTATCGATGTTGCGATTCATCAGAAGCCAGGTAGCAGCGTGAAGCTCATTACCGTCACCCTTATGAACCGGGACAGCGTGATAAACACTGCCTACCTCCCGCTTGACAATGCTGGTACGGTGGAGTATACGCTGGGCGACAAGCTCAGCAGACCCGGATACACCTTTGAGGGCTGGCGTCTTGACTGGCGCACATATGATGCCGGCGATGTAGTAACGCTCTCCGAAGATACCACCTTCTATGCTGTTTGGTCGAAAAATAGTGAAAGTATCCATAGCGGCTCTACCTACGATATCAATATCTCCGATACAGACAATGGCACTGTGGATACCAACCTCTCCCGCGCCACTGAAGGTAAATCCATCACGATAACAGCTATGCCAGAGGATGGATATGTGGTCGACTCGGTGAAAGTGACCGGCCCTGACGGCCGCGTAGATATCACCCGCGTAAACGCCACCACCTATCGCTTCACAATGCCTGATGGCGAAGTGGATATAGAGGTCAGCTTTGTTGCCGAGAGTATCGGCTTCCATGACGTGAGCCGCAGTGACTGGTACTACGATGCGGTTTCCTACGTTTATAACAACGACCTCATGACGGGTGTGAGCAACACGCAGTTCGCGCCCAACAGCAACCTCACCCGCGGCATGCTTGTCACAATCCTCTACCGCCTTGAGGATGAGCCTCGTGTGACAGGCTCCAGCGGCTTTGCCGATGTCGCTTCTGACGCCTGGTACGCGGACGCCGTAACCTGGGCAGCAGATCATAATATTGTCAATGGCATAAGCACGACAAAATTCGCACCAAACGTGGACATCACCCGCGAGCAGCTGGCAGCTATCCTCTATCGCTATGCGAGCTACAAGGGCTATGATGTGACCGGTCGTGATTTCCTCACGGTTTATACCGACCGCGACAGCATCAGCGCCTATGCGCTTGACGCCATGCAATGGGCTGTTGACGAAGGAATCATTACCGGCATGACCACAACGACGATTCGACCGCAAGGCACTGCGACTCGCGCTCAGTGCGCAACAATGCTGATGCGCTTCATCGAGAATGTCGCACAGTAAAGCCACTTCACATTGATTCTCTATAAGCGAAGCCGCCCGGGATTTTTCCCGGGCGGCTTATTTATCAATAGATTGGGAGCACACTAACCCATGCATCCGCCTTCTCCAGCAAGTCTTAGGCACTCCTTCCTTCTTAACAGCGCAGTCAGAGCGGTCTAATCTATTATTCCACCACTACGGCCGTACCGCTGGCCGTTACCATGAGCATGCCGTTATTGGTGCCCAGCACCTCATAGTCGATATCCACGCTCACCACGGCATTGGCACCTCTGTCCGCGGCGCGCTGCTGCAACTCCTGCAATGCGCTTTCCCGCGCGCGCTGCAGCTCATCCTCATAGGTGCCGGAGCGTCCACCAAAAAAGTTACGCATACCAGCGGCAAAATCCCGAACAAAGTCCACGCCGCTGACCACCTCGCCAAATACAATACCCCGATACTCAACAATTCTGTGTCCCTCTATGCTGGGAGTAGTCGTAATAATCATTCGTATGTCCTCCTTTTTCTCAGTTGGCAGCGCATACCCCGCCTCTTTAACTATACAATAAAGCGCCTGGATTTTCCAGCCTATATTTCCGGCACAATCACGCTGTATACTGGAAAAAAAGGACAAAGGCCCATTTTACCAAACCTTTCTCCTTTTCCAGCTACTCATCAAAGATGCTGACAATCTCGCCATCCAAAATACGGTTGGTGTTTTTCACTGCACAGAAATTGCCGCACATGCTACAGGTATCCTCTTTTTCCGGCTGCGCTTCCGCACGGTAGCGTCTAGCTTTGTCCGGATCAAGGCTCAGGGCAAACATCTTTTCCCAATCCAGGTTTTTACGCGCCGTACTCATCTGATAATCCCAGTCCGCCGCGCCGGGAATGCCTTTGGCCAAATCTGCTGCATGCGCGGCAATGCGCGCGGCAACAATGCCCTCCTTGACATCTGCAGCATTGGGCAGGCGCAAATGCTCGGCCGGCGTAACATAACAGAGGAAAGATGCACCGTTGGCTGCGGCAATAGCGCCGCCAATGGCGGAGGTGATGTGGTCGTAACCGGGGGCAATATCCGTTACCAAGGGTCCAAGTACATAGAAGGGCGCGCCATGGCACAGTGTTTTCTGAATTTCCATATTGGCAGCAATCTGATGCATGGGCATATGTCCCGGACCCTCAACCATAACCTGCACATCCTTATCCCAGGCCCGTTTGGTCAGCTCCCCCAGGGTAACCAGCTCGCTGATTTGCACGCTATCCGTGGCATCTGCCAGACAACCGGGTCGGCAGGCGTCACCCAGGCTCATGGTGATGTCATAGGCGCGGAAAATCTCCAGAATCTCATCATAATGCGCATAGAAGGGGTTTTCTTCTCCAGTCATCTCCATCCAGGCAAACATGATGGAGCCCCCGCGCGATACAATGTTCATCAGGCGTTTATTGCGCTTAAAGCGGGCGGCGGTTTCCCGGTTCATACCGCAATGGATGGTCATAAAATCCACGCCATCTTCCGCATGCATACGTACAATATCCAGCCATTCCTGCGCGGTAATCTGTCGCAGGGGTTTATGGTAGTAAACAACCGCGTCATAGATAGGCACCGTGCCAATCATTGCCGGACATTCCGCAGTCAAGCGCCGGCGAAAGGCGCGCGTATCACCGCTGGAGCTTAAATCCATAATGGCCTCCGCCCCCATCTCCACCGCAGCCTTTACCTTTTGATATTCCATGTCCAAATCCTGACAATCCCGCGATACACCCAGGTTGACATTGATTTTGGTGCGCAGGCTAGCGCCAATGCCATTGGGCTGTAAGGCGGTATGTAGACGGTTGCAGGGAATGATTACCTGCCCTTGGGCCAAAAGCTGCATGAGCTTTTCCGGCGCGATCTGCTCCTTGGCCGCTACCACTTTCATCTGCTCCGTTAATATGCCCTGCCGGGCTGCTTCCATCTGTGTACTATAGCTCATGTGCGCTCTCCTCCTCGTAAAAATGTGGTATGGCATAACAATGGTTGAGTGGTCCGCTGCCTTGTCCCAAATCCAGTTGGGCGGCCAAAGCGCCAGAAACATAGCGTTTGGCCAGGGCAATGGATTGCTGCATGGTGCAGCCGCGGGCCAGATTGGCAGCAATCGCGGAGGAAAGCGTACAGCCGGTGCCATGCGTATTGGGATTATCAATACGCTGCCCGTAAAACCAGGTAGGAATACCATCCTGATAAAGTAGATCATTGGCGGTATTGCAGTTGTGTCCGCCCTTACATAGCACTGCGCAGCCATAAGTATTGGAAATTTGCTGCGCTGCCTTGAGCATGTCCTGCTCGCTGCCAATAGACATACCGCTCAATACCTCTGCCTCGGGAATATTGGGGGTGAGCAGGTCGGCCAAGGGAATGAGCAGCTTTTTTAACGCTTCCTCAGCCCCGGCATTGAGCAGCCGGCTGCCACTGGTGGCTACCATAACCGGGTCAAGCACAATCTTCTTGGCTGCATACTTTTGCAGGCTGGCAGCAATTTGCGCAATCAGGGCTGCGGAAGAAACCATACCGATTTTTATTGCATCAGGAAAGATATCGGTAAAAACTGCCTCCATCTGCTTGGCCAGAAAGTCTGAGGGAACCTCCATAATATCCAAAACGCCGGTTGTGTTTTGTGCGGTCAGCGCAGTAATTGCGCTCATCGCATAAACACCATGTGCAGTCATTGTCTTAATATCTGCCTGAATACCGGCGCCTCCGCAGGAATCACTGCCTGCGATTGTTAATGCTGTATACATCTTGCGCATAGCAAGCCTCCTTTGTAACATCATTACTTTTCTATAGCGATAAAAAGTGGTGCCCCCGATTTACCGCTGCATGTTAAAACATATCCTCTATGCTGGAGGGAAAACCCTCCATATAATAATCCGCTATCTGTTTAATTTCTGCGGCATCCTCCTTGCTTGTTTCATCATAGATTCCTACGGTGACAAAGCCCGCCGCCTTTGCCGTTCGTAGGGCATGCAAAGCATCCTCAAATACCCAAATCTGCTCTGGACGCAGCTGCATAAAATGCGCAGCCTGCAGGTAGATATACGGATGGGATTTTCCCAGCCCCACCTCGCTACAGGTGAAAATACGAGAAATGCAGGAAAGCAACCCTAGACGCTGTAAGGCAGCCTCCACTGGCGCACGATCGTTTGAGGTGGCGACCGTCATACACAGCCCACGGGCAAACAGGCGGTGACAAAATTGCACAGCCCCGGGCTTAGCGGGGATGGTGTGCCAATAGCCATCACAGAGGATAGCATGAATGCCATCTATAATCTGTTGCAGCGAGGCAGAAAGCCCATACTGCTGCTGCAAATACTGCGCGCCTTCCTGCATGGTCATGGCAAAGAGCTTTTTTCCTAAATGAGGCTCCGCCGCTATACCCAGCTGCTGCAAATAACGCTCGCCCGCATGCTCCCATAGCGGCATGGAATCAAGCAGCGTGCCATCCACGTCGAAGATAATACCCCTTTCTTGTACTGTCATGGCCTATTGCACAACCTTTGTCACTGCAGCCCGCAGCTGCTGTGCGGCCTGCGCAATATCCGGGCTGGCAAAAATAGCGCTGATCACCGCGATGCCGCAAATGCCGCTGCCTGCCAGCTGCTGCACATTGGAGAGCGCAATTCCACCAATGGCCACCACGGGTATGTCTACGGCTTGGCAAATCGCCTGTAGGCTCGCATAGGGCACGCTGTCTGCATCCGCCTTGGATGCAGTGGGAAAAACAGCGCCAACCCCCAGATAATCCGCGCCCTGCTGCTGGGCGGCCACGGCCTGCTCCACGGTCTGCACAGACACACCGAGAATTTTATCTCTGCCCAGCCGCCGCCGCGCCTCTGCCGCAGCCATATCATGCTGCCCGACATGCACGCCGTCCGCATCGCAGCGCAGAGCCAAATCCACATTGTCATTAATAAGAAAGGGGACGCGATAGCGACGACACAGCTGCCTGATCTGCACCGCTTCCTGCGCAAACGCCGCCGAATCTAGCTCCTTTTCCCGCAGCTGCACACAGCTTACGCCGCCCTGTATCGCCTGCTCCACCTGCTGAGCAAGCGTTGCCTGGCCCAGCCAGGCACGGTCGGTTACAGCATAAAGCAGCAAATCGTGTTTATCGAATTTCATAGCGGGCTCCTTCATCCAGGGCAGCGCCCTGCATCTGATAAATGGCGTCGATGATGCGGTTGCGGTAGGTGGAGTTGCCGTCGGTAGCCGCCATATTATGCCAGGCGATCTCTCCGGCCAGCCCCATAACGCATACCGCAGCCGCGCTTGCTTCCAGGGCCTGCTGCGGGTTGGCCGCCACAAAAGCAGCGATTAAGGCAGAAAGCTGGCAACCCGTACCCGTAATTTTACCCATTTCCGCCCGCCCGTTGCGGATTACATAGCAGCGGCCTGCGTCCGCCACCAAATCAATGGCGCCTGTCACAGCCACAATGCACTGCTTTTGCGCAGCAAAATGCTGCAAGGCAGCAATCACTTCAGGCAAATTTTCCTCTGTTACCGCATCGGCAATATCCGCGTCAACCCCCTTGGTGCTGCCGCTGCCCAGCATCAGCGTCTTAATTTCGGAGATATTGCCCCGAATTACAGTAAAGCGCAGCTCCTCCATGAGCTGAAGCGCTGTGTTGGTGCGCAAAGCGCTTGCTCCAGCACCCACCGGATCCAGCACAAGAACATGCTGCAAGGCATTGGCGCGGCGGCCAGCCTTAAACATGGCCGCTATGGATTGCTGATTGAGCGTTCCGATGTTGATGTTCAGCGCAGCACAAATGCTCGTGATATCCTCCACATCATCAGGTTCATCCGACATAATGGGGCTTGCCCCACAGGCCAGCAGTACATTTGCCACATCGTTTACCGTTACATAATTGGTAATATTATGCACCAGCGGCACATTCTCTCTTACCTTGTCCAATATTTGACGAAACATAGTACCATCTCCTTTCCAAATAAAAAGCTCCAGTATGCCAACAAACATACTGAAGCAAGTGAATCAATATATCCCTACGTTGGCATTATCCACATCAGGTTCTGGGTCAAAGCAACACAGCTTACTCTCAGCCTGTTTACACAAGCTCCCCTTGTCTATTCATTTTTGCCTATCATACCACAAATATTAGCCCTTGGCAATGGAAGTGCCAAAAAATTTGTAAAAAATACCTGGGCATTACTGCTGCGGTACAACGGCAAAAAACAGCAGATCTTCTGTACCGGTATTGATTAGGCTGTGCGCTTGTCCCTGGGCGCAGTAATGGCAAACGCCCGCAGTCAAATCTTCTACCTCATCCATACAGATAGCCTGACCACACCCCTGTAGGATATAGATCACTTCGCTACTGGTCTCGTGCGTATGCAGGCCGATGGATGCGCCAGGCTGCAAACGGCCATACAAAATTCTGATTTTGGTATCGGTAAAGCTTCGGGCTGCGGTTAGCCCTTGACCAGCATAAAAATTCGGCATAAGCGTCTCTTCCATCTGTGCAAAATCAATCCGCATAAGGTTTCCTCCCTTTTATTCAAGTAATCCTGCTGGGTTAAACAACGTAGATTCGAATCCGTTATGGCCACTGACAGAGCATGCCAACCGACCTTAGCGACATGGCCGGCCGTGCTCACCGGTACAGGGCGGATAACTGCATGAAGAAACAAAAAACGGTAATTCTGGCAGCATGTACCAAAATTACCGTTTTTATCTGGTGACGCGTATGGGATTCGAACCCATGAATGCCAGCGTGAAAGGCTGGTGAGTTAACCGTTTCTCCAACGCGCCATATGGTAGCGGTGATTGGAATTGAACCAATGACACCCCGGGTATGAGCCGAGTGCTCTAACCGCTGAGCTACACCGCCATAAGCCGCGGTTAACCCGCCTGTTTATTATGCCAGAATAGAAAAAAAAAGTCAAGCACTTTTTTTGACATTTTTTACAGGCTGCCGCAGCCCATCTTTTTTTACCTTTTTCCCTGTGTAAACTACTTGCTCAGCAGCAAATAGGCGGCAACCGCCATCAAAACCAGACCTGCTCCGCGCATCCAGGTAATGGGATGCTGCTCCAGGCCGAACAAACCAAACTGATCTACCACCAGCGACATGGCCAGCTGTCCGGTAATAATCGCCGTAGTAGCCGCGCCAGCACCGCAGCGGGAAATGGAAAACATTACGCCATAGATGATCGCCACATTAAGCACGCCGCCCAGATACAGATACCAAGGCGCTTCTGTAACCCGGCTAAGGTCGCCCTTACCCAGGCCAAAGACAAACAGCAACACGGTGACAATGCCCAAACCCACGGCATGTAAAATAAAGCTGCCTTCCAGCACACCGATAATCTTTCCCAAAGCGCCGTTAATCGAGCCCTGAATTGCCATTAATATACCAGCACCGCCAGCGAGCAGCCACATCAGCCACGCCTGCATAATACGATACCTCCAAGCCAATGGTTTTGCATAGCATATGCAGGCGTGCTTATTTCTATTCAGCGTATGACAAACTTAACTGCGCCTTGCTCTAGCGTTAGATATTCAAATCAATGCGAAACAGAGTTACATCCACATCATTGGCATCACCTTCCACATTCAGGCCAGGTATGCCCTGAAAACGGCGGCGGCGTTTAGGCGGCGCTTCCGGTGCAGACACAGCTTCAGCAGTCGCTTCTACCATAGCCGGCGCCGGCTGGGAAGCCTCAGCCATGCCATCCACTGCCTCCGGCCTTACAGCGGCTACTGACGCAGCATTTTCTGGCTGAGATAGCGTTGTATGTGCAGGCGGCTCTGCTGCGACAGAAGAGACTGCTGTCGCAGCAACTGGTTCTACCTGCTGTACACCAACGAGCGGCTCCATACTCCCTACTGACGACCCTGCCTTTGACGCATGTTCTGGCGCAGACTCCTCTGCATCAGGAGCATTGGTAAGCGCACCTGCAGAGACCGCCTCCTCAGCAGCAGACAGTGACTGCGCGTCCAGTGCAGCCTGCGGCATATCCGCCTCTGGCAACTGGACAGAAACCTGCTCTACGGCTGCCTCTGACCCCGGCTTTACTGTATGAAGCGTGGCATTTTGCTCTGCAGCAGCAGCGCTGGCCAAGCTGTGCAGGCTGGGCGCTTCGTCCGCAGCGCTGCTAATGGTA
>CALXSV010000010.1 GCA_944391235.1 uncultured Clostridia bacterium
TCCTGCGCGATTTGGTTCGCACCCGCTACGCCACACACAGCCGGGTGCTGCGCATAGACAGCGCAGCCAGCGACGGCTGGACAGAATTGGTTCTGCGCGAATACTAAGGGGCAGGACTAAATACTATCTCCCGTGCACTCCTTAACCAGCATGGGCACCGTATAGCTGGCATTCAGCATAAAAGCATCCTCTGGTTGACCTTTGGCCTTCTCCCGCACATAGTACATATCCTTAATGATGTTCATCAGCTGCTGTTTATTCTGGCCTTGTCGGTAAGCCGCAATCACACGATTTTTGGTTTCTACAGCCCAATAGCGGCTGCGGCGGAAGAAATCCTCCACCTCATCGCGTCCTACCAGCAGATTTCTTCTATGCGGCAGCTGCACAGCATCAGCCTGCAAAGCAGCCAGACGGTCAATGGCGTCCAGGGTCATCTGATAACCAATCAGATACTCGGGGTTGACCACCGGGGGGTTGGGCATGGTGCCGGTGGTTTCGCTGGCAATCAGCAGGCCAGCTTCTTCCCAGTAATAAGACACGCTATCGCGTGTATGGCCCGGCGTATGCAGGGCCTGAATGCGGACATCACCCAGCTGTAGAGACTCCATATCGCCTAAAGCAATATCTATGCGCAGGTCGTCCAGTTTATCCACAAAAGTTCCGTCCCCGTACAGCGCGCAACCAGTCTGATTCATCTCTCGAATCACGCGCAGCGCGCCGGGGCGGGTAAAGACATATTGCGCATATTCACTGCCGATTACCTGTAGATTGGGCCAGACCTCCCGGCAATATACGCTGCCCGACGCATGATCATAATGAGAATGGGTAAGCAGGATATAGTCCAGGGGACGTCCCTGCAAGTGCTGTTTAAGCATCTCAATCATACGCGGTGCGCTAAAGGCATAGCCGGAATCAATCAAAATAGCAGTCTGCGGCGTCAGGAGCAAAGAGGCATGGCCGCCCGGCGCGGCTAGAACGGAAATCATTTCATATTTGCACATAAGCAGTCCTCCTCTGCATATTGGTGGGGTTTCCTAACTTTTAAGCAGGCAGACAGCCTTTGCCAACCTGTATGCGATAAGTACTTTCAAAGTATAATTATATCACATTTCGATAAAATAACAAAAGAAAAATGAATTTTTTTTCTGCGAGCAGGCGAAAGAACCAACAGCGGGGAATATTTGCACAGGGATTTTTATGTCACCACAGGAAAACGCAGAGGACAGCACAGCAACTGTACCGCCGCAGCCGGAAAAAGGAGGATATACGTATGCTGGATCAGAACAGCCGCCTCAAGGGAAGACAGCGTTACGCCTTGCGCAAAAAGGGGCTGAGTTTTAGTTGGCAAATGCAGTTGGATAACCAGCGTAAGGATTGGGAGCGCAGCAAATACTATGCAGAACAGCGCCGCTTAAAAGAGCAGCAGGCCGCAGCAGAGACGGCTGCTTCAAGTGAGCAAGCAGCCCCGAAGCTTGCTACAGCAGCAGATTGCAGCGCTGAAAACGTCACCACTCCGACAGCCCCTACCAACACAGCGTACATTCAGCCCACAGCAGAAGAGCGCGCCGCAGCTGCAGAAGCACGGGCAGTCCAGTTGGAGGCAGAATTGGCTGCGCTAAAAGCAGCACAAACGCATACAGAACAGGCACAAACGGCTGCGCCACAAAAATCGCGCTTAAAAAGCTTGTTTAGCCGCAAGTAAAACAGTCGCCAGGCCTGTAAGCCATACAAAAACAGGAGCCAGCACGTAAATACGAGCTGGCTCCTGTTTCTCATAGACTGGCCAAGGGAAACGAATCCAGCAAGGCCAGAAGCTGCCGTACGTCTTCCTCCCGAGTTGCCCAGCTGGTGACCAGACGAATTACAGTATGCCGGTCATCCAGCTTTTCCCAAAAGCTGAATTTTACCTGTTTGGCCAGCTCCTGCAATGCCTTGTCCTCCATAATAATAAACTGCTGATTAGTGGGCGAGGCTAAATAAAAATGGCAGCCTCTTTCCGCCAAACCAGCCTTTAGCAACTCGGCCATATCAATGGCGTGACGGCTGATTTCAAAATACAAGCCATTGGTAAACAGCGTATCGAACTGAACGCCCAGCAGACGGCCCTTGGCCAGTAGAGCGCCATGCTGCTTGACAATGGTCATAAAGTGGGGCGGCACATTCTGCCCAGAAAAGACGACCGCCTCCCCGCATAGCGCGCCGACCTTGGTGCCACCAATATAAAAGACGTCGCAGCATTGTGCCAGCACAGGCAGGCTAACATCCGTGTCCCGGGCCATTAAGCCATAGCCCAAACGCGCGCCATCCACATACAAAGGCAGACTGTAGGCCTTACAGATCGCAGAGATTTCCAGCAGCTCAGCCTTACTATACAGCGCTCCGTATTCCGTAGGATGTGAAAGATAGAGCATGCCGGGAAAAACCATATGCTCGTGATTGGCATCCTGCCAGAAGCGCTGCAAATAGCTTTCCAGCTCAGCAGCGGCGATTTTACCCGCGTGCTGCGGCAGCTCCAAAACCTTATGACCACCCGCCTCTATGGCGCCCGCCTCATGCGTGTTAATATGCCCGCTGGCAGCCGCCAATACGCCCTGGTAGCGGCTGAGCAACGCATCTATTATAGTAGCATTGGTCTGCGTGCCGCCTACCAAAAAGAAAACCTCTGCCTGTGGACACTGGCAGGCCTGGCGAATTTTCTCCTTCGCCGCATCACAATAGCAATCCCTGCCATACCCGGATAAACTTTCCCGGTTTGTCTCCATTAACCGCGCCAGTATTTTTTCGTGCGCGCCCTCTGTATAATCGCTTTCAAAATACAACATGTTAAAATCCTCCTCCCAGCCTAAAATTCTTTCTCCCCATTTCAAATGTTTAACAGCTTTGCAGCTGCGCTTTTGCTCAGCAACATAAACGCGCGGACAAGACTGAAAAAGAGCACGCATAACCTCTGTATGCGTGCTCTTTGCCGTTTTATCAGGCAGTCAGACGCTTACTGCGCGTCTGTAGTATCACTGGTATCTGTGGGGT
>CALXSV010000011.1 GCA_944391235.1 uncultured Clostridia bacterium
TTGGATGCCTGGCCGCCGGTGTTGGAATAAACTTCCGTATCAAAGACAGGCACAATGATGCCCTGGCCGCTGGCCCACTCATGGTCAAGTCCGCCGTAGCCAATATCATAGGCCCAGCCATCGCCACCAAAGGCCCAGAAGGACTTCTTGACCAAGTGGTCGCGACGTCTATACAGCTCCTGAATATCTGGATCCGAGCTGGCTTGCAACAGCGGCAGCAAACGGTCGCTGATTTCAATGCTGCGCTCGCCGTTGCTGTAGTTATCCAGCCATTCCTGTAGCGCATCGCGCAGCTTGGCCTCTAAATCTGTTTTCTCTAGGGCACGCTCTACGCGGGCCTTGAGGTGCTCGCGCTGCTCTGTGCCGCCCAGGTAAAGGCCCAGACTGAATTCTGCGTTATCTTCAAACAGGCTGTTGCTCCAAGCGGGGCCGCGGCCTTTTTCATTGGTGGTATAGGGCATGCAGGGTACGGCGGCGCCCCAGATGGAAGAGCAGCCCGTGGCATTGGCAATCACCATGCGGTCGCCAAACAGCTGGGTGATCAGCTTGGCATAGGGGGTCTCGCCGCAGCCCGCGCAGGCGCCGGAGAATTCCAGCAGCGGTTTACGGAATTGGCTGTTCTTGATGTTGGTCGGGGCAACCAGATCGCCGCGCTCTGGCAGCTGGATGGCGTAATCCCAGTTGGCCTCCTGTTCATGCTGTGTGGCCAGCGGCTGCATCACCAGGGCCTTTTCCTTGGCCGGGCAAATTACCGCGCAGGAGCCGCAGCCCAGGCAGTCCAGGGGGCTGACCTGCATGCGGTACTGATACCCCGCGAATTCCTTACCCTTGGCATCCAGTGTGACAAAACCTTCAGGCGCTGCTGCCTTTTCTTCTGCCGTCAGCAAGGCCGGACGAATGGTGGCATGTGGGCAAACCAGTGCGCACTGGTTGCACTGAATGCAGTTTTCCGCATACCACTCGGGGATAAAGGAAGAAACGCCGCGCTTTTCTACTTTGGAGCCGCCAGTGGGGAAAGTGCCGTCCTCGCGGCCTACAAAAGCGGATACGGGTAGACTATCGCCCTGTGCAGCCTGCATGGGACGGAGGATATTGCGCATAAATTCATCCTCATGCGTATCCGCTACTTCATCCTGGGCATGCAGCCAAGCCTCTGGTACCTTGACCTCCACATAAGAGCTCAGGCCAGCGTGTACGGCTTCCTTGTTCTGCTGTACCACGGTTTCGCCCTTTTTGCCGTAGGCCTTTTCAATGCTGTTATACAGCTCCGAAACGGCCACGTCCTCGGGAATTACATGGCTAAGTTTGAAGAAGGCTGCCTGCATAATCATGTTGGTACGGTTGCCCAGTCCCAGCTTGCTGGCAATGTTTACACCATCGATGGTGTAGAATTTGACCTTCTTTTCCGCCATTTCACGCTTGAGGGCTGCGGGCAGCTTGTTTTCCAGCTCTGCTGGCGTCCAGGTGGTGTTGAGCAGGAAGGTGCCGCCGTTTTTAATGCCATCCAGCAGATCATACGAATAAACGTAGGCCTGGTTGGAGCAGCTGACAAAGTCCGCCTGGTTGATTAGGTAGGGCGCTTTAATCTGCTCCTGTCCAAAACGCAGGTGCGATACGGTCATACCGCCCGATTTTTTGGAATCGTAGCTGAAATAGGCCTGTGCATACATATCGGTGTTGCTGCCGATGATATCGACAGCCTGCTTGTTGGCGCCAACTGTGCCATCGGAGCCCAATCCCCAGAATTTGCACTGAATGGTGCCCGGGGGCAGCATGTCAACGATTTCTCCACGCGGCAGGGAGCTGAAGCTTACGTCGTCATGGATGGAAATGGTAAAGTTGTTTTTCGGCTCACTGGAAGCCAGGTTGTCATAAACAGCCACAATGTCCGCAGGAATGGTGTCCTTGCTGCCCAGACCATAGCGGCCGCCAATGATCAGCGGTGCATTTGGCTGGTCATAGAAAGCAGCGCGTACATCCAGGTAGAGCGGTTCGCCCGGCGCACCCGGCGTTTTAACGCGATCCAAAACGGCAATGCGCTTGACGCTGGCCGGAATGGCTGCCAGCATATGCTTGACAGAGAAGGGACGGTAAAGGTGTACGCGCAGCATACCTACCTTACGGCCCTGCTTGTTGAGATAATCTACGGTTTCTTCAATGGTGTCGCAGGCGGAGCCCATGGCAATAATCATGTCCTCCGCATCCGGTGCGCCATAATAATTGAAGAGATGATATTCACGGCCGGTAATCTTGCTGATTTCCGCCATGTAGTCTTCGACAATATCTGGTACTGCAGCAAAGAAGGGCGCGGCAGCCTCTCTGGCCTGGAAGAAGATATCCGGGTTCTGGTTGGTACCGCGAATCACCGGGTGCTCGGGGTTGAGCGCACGATTACGGAAGGCCTGCAATGCCTCACGGTCCAGCAGACGGGCCAAATCTTCGTATTCCATAACCTCGATTTTCTGCTGCTCATGGCTGGTCCGGAAGCCATCGAAAAAGTGCAGGAAGGGCACGCGGCTTTTAATGGCTGCCAAATGCGCGACGCCAGCCAGATCCATGACCTCCTGTACAGAGCCGGTTGCCAGCATGGCAAAGCCGGTTTGCGCGGTGGACATAACGTCCGAATGGTCGCCAAAGATGCTCAGCGCATGCGTAGCCAACGCACGGGCAGAAACATGCATAACACCCGGCAGCAGCTCGCCAGCGATTTTGTACATGTTGGGAATCATTAGCAGCAGGCCCTGGGAAGCCGTAAAGGTGGTGGTCAGCGCGCCAGAGGACAAAGCCCCGTGCAGGGCGCCGGCTGCACCAGCCTCCGACTGCATCTCCATGATGTTTACCGGATGCCCAAAGATATTCTGCTTGCCTTCAGCCATCCATTCGTCAACATCTTCCGCCATCGGGGAGCTGGGTGTAATGGGGTATATTGTAGCTACTTCTGTAAAAGCGTAAGCTACATAGGCTGCGGCCTTGTTTCCGTCCATCGTTTTCATTAATTTTGACACTATATTTCCTCCTTTGCATTGCGGTACAGATCTATGCACATGCAATAGTGTTGTTGCGGCACGCTCACGATGGTAGATGCCTTCAACGGGATTGGGCTATCTGTTGCCATAGATATAACAGAATTGGTATGATTCTAGTGTATTTGATTATTATAGCAGTATTGCAGCTATAAAGCCAATATAAAAAATAAATAAAACTTATTAGAAAATTCACATAAGTGCAAGTTTATAGAATATAAAGTCGTTTTACTATAGAGATAATATATATGTAGGAATTTTTTATTACGCATTTAGTAGAGCGCGCGCAGCGATAGGTTTTGATAATAGTGCAGAAGGAAAATTTTATATATAGTAGGCCCCATGCGGTTAATCTGGCTGTTTGTTCTGCGCTCCGATTGCAAAGCAGCCCTGAGACATGATTTGTCACAGGGCTGCTTTGTTTTTTGCATGTAAAAGCTCCTTGGGCCTGCCTAAATGGCGGCCAGTACGGTCAGCGCCGCCATGCCCGGCGCGCCCAGGGCCGCGCCTACGGCCAGCGTGCACCAGTTTAGCGGCATAATCAGACCTGTGCTGCGTGATACGGCGTTTACCAGCAGCAACAGCGCGACGCCGGCCACTGTATTGCCCAGCAGTCGTCCGCCTATGCGTAAAAAGGGCTGCGGCGCTATGGTGGCCAGTAGCACCACAACCAGCGCGCCAGCCAGTATCAGCAGATACTGCACAATTGTCATTGCTCATCACCTCTGTCCCCTGTTTGCTTAAACCTATGATACAAGCTGGCCAAATATGCGTTGGCAGCGTAGATTTTGCCCCGCGCCTGGCTGTTGGCTCATGCTTGTTTGCGCTGCTTGGCCAGGCCTGTGCGCACAAAAAAAAGATTCTTCCGCCCAGGCGCTGCCTGTGCGCGAAGAATCTTTGCCTGTATACTGTTTCTGCTGCTGCGGTTTTATTCCTCAATGCCCAGCATGTCCAGAATATGCGAGCGTGGGGCAACGCCCAGCTGCTCTTCTATTACCTCTCCGTTTTCAAATACCTTGAGCGAGGGAATGGCGGTGATGTGATAGCGCTGTGCCAGCGCGGGCTCCTCATCCACATTTACCTTGACAATGCGTACATTGGGATGCTCCTCTTCCGCAATGCTGTCCAGAACCGGACTCATCATGCGGCAGGGGCCGCACCATTCTGCCCAGAAATCCACCAGCACACGGCCGGGCTGCTGTAGTACCTGCTCGTCAAAATCCGCGCTCGTAACATGCATAACTTCAGCCATACTTATTCCTCCTTTGGCTCTTCCGTTACATCTACCCACTGCCCTCCGGTAATCGCAGCGAACTCGCTCACTTTGATGCGTACGGCGTTGTTGCTTGCGCCGGCCGCTGGGTAGACATATTCAAATTTGCGCAGTGATTCGTCCAAATATACATCCACCGCTGTTTTCAGCCCAAAAGGACAAACCCCGCCTACAGGATGACCGGTTAACTCCAGCGCCTCCTCTGGGGACATCATTTTCGCCTTGCAGTGAAAGCTATCCTTAAATTTGCGGTTGGCAATGCGGCTGGTACCGCTGACTACAACCACAATATCCCGGTCCTTCAGGCGATAGGAGAGCGTTTTGGCAATGCGCGCCGGCTCCACGCCCACGGCCTGGGCTGCCAGCTCAACCGTGGCCGAGCTGGTGGGAAATTCCATAATTTGTAAATCATCGCGGCCAATACTGTGGAAATACTCTTCTACTTCTCTCTTACCCATGTCTTTACCTCTATAAATATAGAAATATAAATAAAATATGCTGCATTGTTCGGCGCCGGCCGCCAGGCCTGCGCGTATAAAATTGTCCAATAAAAACAGGTTAAATAAAAAAACGAATAATACGTAGCCGCCTTCCTGCACGCAAGTAAGCGGACATTTACT
>CALXSV010000012.1 GCA_944391235.1 uncultured Clostridia bacterium
GTCTTTGGAGGAGATGGGAGTGCCGGTAAACCCAATGTAAGTCGCGTTGGGCAGGCTGTCCCGAATGATGCGGGCGGTGCCAATGGAGGTGTGGACCTCCAGCTCGCCCTTGTCGTTCTGCTTGGTGGCCACTTTTTCTGTCAGGCCGTACTGCCCCCGGTGGGCCTCATCCGCCATGACCACGATGTTGCGACGCTCAGACAGGGGTTCGCCGGCCTCCTCAAATTTCTGCATGGTGGTGAAGATGATGCCGTTGGCCTGCCGGCCAGCCAGCAACTCTTTCAGATTCTGCCGGCTCTCAGCCTGCTGGGGCGTCTGACGCAAAAAGTCCTTGCACCGGGAAAATTGCCCATAGAGCTGATTGTCCAGATCGTTGCGGTCGGTAATGACCACGATGGTGGGGCTCTCCAGCGCCTCCTGCAAGTAGTGGGCATAAAAGACCATAGACAGGGACTTGCCGCTACCCTGGGTATGCCAAAACACGCCGCCCTTGCCGTCGGTCACGGTGGCGTGCTTGGTGGATTCGATAGCCTTCTTCACTGCAAAATACTGGTGGTACGCCGCCAGCACCTTGAAAGTGTTTTGCCCGTCTACATTGAAACAGATGAAGTTCTTCAGAATGTCGAGAAACCGCCCTTTTTCAAACATACCCTCGAAGAAGGTGTCAAATTGGGCGTACTGGGTATTTTCATAGCTGCCGTCCTTGGTTTTCCATTCCATGAAGCGGTCCTCTCCAGAGGTGATGGTGCCCGCTTTGGAGGTGGTCAAGTCGCTCATGACGCAGATCTGGTTGTAGATAAACAGGGACGGGACTTCATACATGTAGTTGCGCAACTGCCGGTAAGCGGCGGAGGCGTCGGTCTCCTCCCGGGAGGGGGATTTCAGCTCAACAACAACAAGCGGCAGGCCGTTAACAAAGAGGATAATGTCCGCGCGTCTCTCTGAATTTTCAATAACTGTCCATTGATTAGCTACAGTAAAATCATTATTGGAGAGATTGTTATAATCCACAAGATACACGAGGTCAGAGCGTTCCTCACCGTTAACGAGATATTTGACCGGGACACCTGATTGTAGATATTCGGTAAATATCATATTTTTCTGCAATAATGTTCCGGTTTCAAAATTTTTGATTTTATAAATTGCATCTGCCAAAGCTTCGATTGGAAGATTTTGGTTTATTCTTGCGAGGCACGAGAGCAGAATATCCTCATACAGGGGATTGTGATAATCCCTCTCTACATCTGGCCCATAGATATTAGTGTATCCCAAGATATCGGTGAAGAGGCTAAGAACCGCATTTTCATAATTCGCTTCTGTAAATGGCATAGCGATTCCTCCTTAACATTTTCCTTCAATTCTCTGCATAATTGGCCTTGCTACAATAAAGCAGTCTATAGTGATGAATTAGCGATTTAGGGCCGGATGTCAGAAACATCAAGTTCGCCCGACATCAATTTTGAAAGCAATATTTCTCGAAGTGAACTAAGATAATTGTTTTCTGCATTATTTCTGGAAATGCTATCATTGATATCAATTGAAGTAAAAAGAACTAATTCACTACCTGGCTGAATTTTTCTTGAGAATTCTCTGCTAAAATCTTGATCATTTGTTATAAATATACACAGATTTTTATTAACAGCATGATACTGATAAATTGTTTCTGCGATCAATGAGTCTTTAAAACCAGCATCTGAATGAGATTTTCCCTCAAATTTTCCAGAAAAAAACGGTCTCACCCCAGACAATGCTTTGCTAATGAGGGTATCTACGATTGGCTCTTTTCGTGGAAAAACCACCTGCTTGGCATGATGCTTTTGATTATCAAAAAATTCTTTAATTAGAGCATCCAGTTCATTTCTCTTTCACCAGAATTCTTCTCGCGAAAGGTTCTAAAAAAGCTGTATGAAGATGGAGCGTTTGATTGTGAATATAATAGTTACGATGAGTACGAGGATTATGAGTTCATTTTAAAATGTTTAATAAGAAAGATAAATCTTCCATCACTGTTAACCAAGAGAAAAAATCCGTGCCATCATTGTTGCTTCAATTCGTCCATACTTGCATGTTCAGTTGGTTAGAAAGATAAAGTATTAATATTGGTTGCGGAAGTCTCTTGGGTACTGAGGGAGAACAGAATGGGCTTTTGGTATGAGAAGTGGAGCAACCGGTAGGCAGACTGATTGCTGTGCTTCTTTCGTGTATAAAAGCTAAAGTACCATTGTACATAAAAGGGCATCGACACCGTGTTTCACTTGAACCCAGGCAATCACTATGACCATGCTGCGGAGCGCACAGCTGTAGGCCTTTGTTGGCTCCTGAGCGGGTGAGGAAACCCCTCCTCTCGCCAGACTGTATTCTTTATATAGGCGTGTTAAAAATTGATACGCCTGACTTGAAAAAAGGCCTTGCATCTCTGCCTTGACAGAGGTACAATACCCCAAACCTGAACATGAAAGAGAGCCCTTCTAACCAGGTAACGGCAGTTTTACTGCACCTGGTCAAGAAGGGCTCTCTGACCACATGTAAGACCACAGACAGCGTCGGAGTACACGGAAACAGTGGAAATAAGAGAGTTAAAAAGTAATTGCTTTTGAGTGGAAAGGGCTATAAATCGCTGTAAACAACTGCAAAAAATGCTGAGAACCTCTTGGGAGAAACCGCCCGGGCAGTTCCACAACTTCATATCGGGGTGTTGCGCAGTTGGTAGCGCGCCTGCTTTGGGAGCAGGAGGCCCGGGGTTCGAGTCCCCGCACTCCGACCACCTTCCGCAGAAAAACCGCCTGTTTAGGCGGTTTTTCCGCGTTTTGGGTTTGATTTTGAGATTTTGCTGTTTGCTGTTTTGCGGCGGT
>CALXSV010000013.1 GCA_944391235.1 uncultured Clostridia bacterium
CTCTGTATATAAGGGATAACGCGCTGCCATATCTCCACCAGCGAATGCCATGCTGCTTACCGTCTGCCGTACAGCCTCCGCAAAAGGGGTTTGTAGGCCAAAGCGCGTCAGTAGCTTTGCTCCTGTGTTGCCCACAACGGAAGCGGCAATGCTGCCCGCTGCGCCGCCTATTGCTCCTATTCCCGCCTGCCGCGCTATATACCTGGCTTTTTCTCCAGAGCTTAAATTATCCGCTACCTCTCCCGCCGCCTGCAAGCCCTCTTGCGCGCCAAAGGTCAGCGCATTTTGTATCGTCTGCCGTACCCAGGGCGCCAGCTTGCTAAAGCCGGGAATTGCCGCTGTAGTGGAGGATGCCGCGCTGCCCAGTGCAAGCATTTGCGCAACAGAGCCAGCCATGGAGCCAGCCGTATACCAGCCAGGATGCGCAGTTTGCGTGGTTTGCAGGCCATTGCCATTTTGCTTTAATACGGCACGCAATTGCGCGTCCTCCGTCAACTGGTCGATATATCCCCCATCCTGCGCGAGAAAGTCTGCCGCTTGGGCGGTTTGTTTTTGGGCGAAGGGCATGGAGCCATATAAACCGCCGGCTATGGCTGCACCTGTGCTGTATTTATTATACAGCGTATTGGCCAATGCTTGGTACTGCGTAGCCAGCCTTTGGTCCTCTTGAAAGAGGTGCCGGCGCATTTGCCCGCTGGCCTGCCGGAGCGTCTTTACCGCATCCCGCGCTTCTTTTTCTTCCGCTGGGCTTAGCTTGTCCTGCGCAGCCAGCTTTAGCCAGGTATCCCAGTTGCGCATAATATGGCTGTTTTCATACTTTTGGTAACTGCGCTGTACCGGGCCGTACTCCCGCATGGCGATTTCATTGAGAGCAGCTGCTTTACGCATGTTTGCCTCCGCCTGCGGTACAGGAGAAAAAGACCGCCCCTCTTGCACCGTCGCTGCCTGTGTTGGCCTGCGGTACTGTCTCTCGTCATTGCCGGACATAGCCGTAAAAGATGCTCCATTGACTGTACTGGGGCTTTGTTCTTGTACAATCGCAGCTCGACTGCTGAGGCTTCCTGCTGTTTTTTGCCCTGCTTTTGTGATAGAAAGCGGGCCGAGCGCAGGCGTTCCCAAGCTACTATATACTTTCTCTTCGCTGTTTAACTGCGAGATAGCGCGCCGCAGTGCTTCTTGCTCTGTTAAGCGCTCATCCTGCGCCTGTAACTGTACGGTCAGCTCAACAAGCTGCCGCTCCGCTTCTGTTAATCTTCCCATTTCCTCTCCTCACAATATAAGTAAAGGAGTAGGCCGCATGTAGCCTACTCCTGGTAAACCCTTCTTCTTTTTTCTATGGCTTATGCATTTTGCAGCGCCTGAATCAGCTCTAGATAGTTTTTGTCTGACGTCAGGCCGTTGGCATTGCGCTGCGCGACATAGGCGTCTGTTGTTATCATGTTTTCCAAAATCTGCGCCTGACTTTGTAGCTTCAAATAGGCAGTCTCTGCCTCAGCCTGTGAGATAGAGGCCGCTGCCAGCTGCGCGTCAATAATCTGCGCCTGCTTTTGTAAATCCAAAGCTGCCTTTTGCAGATTGTAGTCATGGGTGATTTCCGCCTGCGTCAACATGCTGTTGATTAGACTTGTGGCAGTAGAGGCCGCGGCAGAAGTACTGGAAAGGTAGTGGTTGGCGCCAAACTGATTTTCGTTTACCGCCGCATTATACCAGGCCATGGCATCATCCTTGCTCATCTGTTGCAAATTGAGCGCCAGTGCACCGATGGAAGCGTTCATATCCTGATTGACTTGATTTTGCGCAGCAGCTGCCAACTGTTGTCCATAAAGGCTATCATACAGGCCGGCGTTGTCTAAATTTTGTGCGGCAGTGACTGCGGTTTGTTGATAAGTGTTGGCATACTGCGGCTCAATAATGCTTTTTGCCAAATCATAGGCTTCCTCAAAGCTAAGGATATCTTCCTTGTAAGTTTGCTGATCTACTGGCTGATACTGCTGCGCAGCCATGCCTTCAGCCAGCTCGGCAACCTTTTGCTGCAAATCCTGGATGTAGGAATCATAAGCATGATTCGTGCCGATATCCACGGAATTGCTGTTTTGGAGCACAGAAGATAAATCCCAGTCTGAGCCGCTATTCTGGCCTGGCAATTTACCATAGGTGTTTTCGTACTCATTTTTTATACTATTGTATTTGGCATCACCAGGGTCCACATAGTAACGTGCACCACTGGGCATGATGCGGGTAATCCGCTGGTTACTTGGGTCGTAAACCAATACGCCAGCACCCGGATGACTGGCTGTAGTAACATCAGGCCCCTCATCCGCACTTTTATAAATATCTTTCAGGCTGCCGCTATTGCTCAGACTACCCGGCGTAAGGCTTTTGCCATAATTGCCAACATAATCATTGCTGTTAGGACTGTTGGCGTTGCTGTTTGTCCTATATGTGTCGGCAAGGCTATCATAGGTGCCTTTAAAATTGCTGGTGGTAATATTTCTGTCCTTTAACACGCTCTGGTAAGCGCCATTTTGATCAACCTGCTTAATCAGATATGTACCGGCAGCCGTTACCACCTCATCCCCTGCCTGCAATCCCTTTGGCGCCTTGCCATTGCTTTCTACCTTATAAATGCCCATTGCGCATCTTCTCCTTTACGTATTTATTTGTTCACCCTATATAATTGTCCAGGTGCGCAGCAAATTGCCCGTACTGCCGGCAAAATCCAGCTTGGCCAGCATGTCCGCCTTGCCGTTACGGTAATAATTCAAAAACTTGGTGCCATGGTTACTCTCTTCCGTATCGCCTTCGCTCTCCATATCCCAAAACTTCCATACTGCATAATAGGCCAGCAAATGATGCACAGCAGTGGGCAACGCACTTTCTTCATTTTCCGCTAGCCCGCTGAAGGAAACCGATGGCATAGCACGGTAGTACAGGGTATATTCGCTCGCATCCTTAACGCAAAGTAGGCCTTGCGCTGTAATTTCCCAATCTACGGGCTGCCCCAGGTGATTCTGCACATACAGGATACGCAGCAAATCACTGGGCAGGGCTGTTGTCGCCTCAATCTGTGTGGAAGCGGTAGCATTGTCCTCACCCCCCGCCCCCGCCTCTTGCGGAGAGGTAACAACGGCAGATGACGGAGAGGTATTCGAATGCTGGTATGCCTTGACCTCACCAAAATCCAGTGCCAAATCCAACTGCGCCTCATTAAACCATAGGGCCAAGGTAGATTCTTCCACCTCGTCCGTATTGCTGAGGCTGATAAACAACTTTTGCAGCTCGTTAAAATTCATGTTTGCAATCCTCTCTATCCGCTCGGCCTTCCCCCTTTTCTTGCGGCCGGCTTGTTTTGCTGTCTTTATAGGCTGGTAGGTCGGTAAATACCTATTCTTCCCCCATGATTATTACTTCATAGTACAAACCGCTTGTCATAACATTATTTAAAGATACAGAACTGCTATAAAAAACAACATCATCCCCAGCGGTTAATGATTTTGTAAAAGTAAGGCCTGCATTGGCAGCGCCCTCAGAGACATTTACTGTTGTCAGATATCCATCATAATCGATATGGCAGTAGCCACCAATACGTGCCTGAACAACGCCTGGATAGTAACTGCCCGCATCTGGCTGTTCCACCAATAGCCAGGCGACTGCACATGGCGTAAAGGAGCAGGATATTGTTTTGGAATTGCTACCACTCACACTGGTTTGTTTGCTCATCATACTGTTGCATTGATGCGTGCCGGAAACCCCGCAAATGGTATAGCCCTCCACAATCCTCGATGCGCTAATGCCCAGTAAAGAGGCAATGGTAGAATAACTGGCATACAATTTGGAAGTTGTGGAATAGTAACCGGCTGTAGGAATGCTTAAGGTAAGCCGGCTGCTTCCGGTGCTGGCGGATGCGCTCTGCGTGGTCCCGCTTTTATCCGTCATATTGCCGGTAATTTCACTGCCATTGGCAAAGCCTTTTTTACCGGATACCACATTGGCTGCGGTAATGGCATTGGAAGAAATGCTTGTATCAACCACATTGTTGCTGCCGCTAACGCCAAAAATGCTCGTTCCTTTTTTGATATTGGAGGAAACCAGGGCAGAATCGCCCTGAATGGTTTGCGCTCCCGCAAGATATAAACCAGAGGGCAGGATAATGTCTGTTGTCCCTGGCAGAATGGTTGTTGCGTACTTCTCCGGAATGGTACCGGTAATTTTTTCTCCATTTGCATAGGCTGTTTTGCCGCTAAGAATATCTGCAATGGTTGCCGTTGCATCCGAGGTATCTACACCTCCAGTGCCGGCACTGCCATTGCTGCCACTGCCACGAATAAAACCAACCATAACAAGCTCCTCCCTATGGATAAATACGTACAATTAGGGGAATATCCACGCTAGGCGTTACCCCATTACTGCGTTGCAGGAGGATAAAGTAGCCCGCTCCCTGCTCGCTTACTTTTAACAGAGCCTTTTCAAAGGCTGCTTCCTGCTCCTCCGTTGCGGAAGGTGACAGGCCCACGTCAAATTTACTGCTGGCATTTAGGTTGCTCAACTCAATGCGGCAGTAAGTTTGGCTGTTTTCCGTAACCCAAGAGGCGGCAGCCAGCAGGCAAGTATATTCTCTGGTTTTGATGCCGGATACCGCCTCATCTACATAAGAAAAAATATCCGTCTGCCGGTTTTGGGTATCATAAACCGTCCGGCTCATATCCCCGCTATCGCCCTTGGGACCACGTACCTGGCCCAAATCATAGTCTGTTGCCGTTAACCCATTGTCCGGATCCGGTATGGTGTAAATCAGATGTCCCTGATCATTAATGTGATAGGCGTCGGCATCCACATCATCCCGCGCCACCAGATGCAGGTGTCCCGTGACCTCGTCTACATAAAAATAGCACATCCTATCCTGTACGGAGACTTCACCGGATGTACCCTTTAAATCACCGGAATCCAATTTTTCCTGCAGACTGCTCCCATCGGCAACGCGGATTTCATTGGCATTGCCCGCCCGGCCCGCCTGAACCAACTGCTCTATACTGGCTGAGAGCAGGCTGAGAAAGTCCTCTAAATCACCGACAATTTCCCCATTGACAGACAGCTGATTGAGTTTGCCTATCAGGGCGTTAAAGTTGGCCATTACCTTGGCCGCGTAGGCTGTGGTGCCCTCCTTTAATTGAAAGGGCAATGTAATTTCACCCATAAACACCCTCCTTAATCTTCATATAGAATATCCGCCTGCTCCACGCCAGTGCGAGAGCCTTTAACCTTTTTCTTTTTATACAGGAAACCGATTCCATAAATCATCACCGGCATATCTGTGGTTTCATCATAAAAGATTAGCTGTATGCGTTGGGTTTTGCGGTTAACGCTGATTTCTTTGGTTACTGTATCCTTCCATCCCCAGTACCCCTCTCCCCATATGCCTTCGGAATAGACTAGGGATTCGTCAAAATTTACTTTCCAGTTCCAAGCAGAATCTGCATAATCCGCTTTAATCTGTACAGATAGGCCGCTGCTTTGCGCAGCAAATTGCTTTACAGCAATAAAGGCCTTTTTTACCTTAGCGTACTGCACCATTGCGCCGCAAACGTCAAAGCCCTTGGTTTTAATGCGCATGGGAATAGGTGCGGCCTGTCCGCTATGTAAATCCACATAATGCGTGCTATCCTCATCATAGCGCACAATATAGCCGTTGCTGCAGCCAATGTATAAGGCGTCCTCGCCCAGGAACCCTGCTGCATAACAGGTTGCGCCTTGGGTAAAGGGGCCCCAGAAGCTGCCCGCGCTTACATAATAGCGGTATTCTTCACGCTTGGTAGAGGTTTGCAGGCTAAAATAATAAATGTTATTCCATACCTCTGCACTGCAACTGACAATCTCATTGCTGCTCAGCAGCTTGCCAATCTTTTTTTCACTGATATTCTTAGCGGCCAGCGATTCATTATAAGCTGGTATGTAAAGCCGGTAGATGCCATTATTGCCCATATATAGCACAGCGTTTTCAATGGTCTTTACCGATTCCGGCCACTGCGTACCGCAGGATACGTTAAGACGCGATAGATTGATATCCGTTCCACCTGCAAAATCATAGCCCGCCAGATAGTAAACAGATCGCTGCTGAAAGATGAGCAGGCCGTTGTTGAACTCATGCAGAGCGGTAATGCTATCTGCTTTGCCCGAGGTGATGTTAATGACATTGGTGCCAGTAAACTTATTGACCTTACCAATGTCCGAAAAAATAATCTCATTGTCCCGCGTGGCAAAAAACCACCGTTGGCCACGCTGCTCCACAGCCAGTGCGGTTTTGATTTTGTTCCATAAATTGCTGGTACCCTCTTCCGTAACGCTGGAAACCGCGGTACCGTCATAAAGTTTATAATCCATGCCATCTAACCAGTATAGCTTGTTGGCATAGGTAAACCAGCTTTTTACCGCCCTTATACCCTGGCTGATGCTGCTCCATGCCTTATCCACTTCATCATACCAGTACATATTCATGGTATCGTTGCCCGCATCCGTAAAGGCAATTACCTGCACCATACCATTGGCCAGCTGTAACTCGATTAAATGCTGTACAGAGCCCAAATCCGCAATCTGGGGATACATCAGTCGTGTACCAGAGGCCCGGGCAACGCCATAGCTTTCACCGGGTACTGCATTCATAGCCTCAGCTAACTCATTGTCACGCATGTTGTCATTGGCTACCTCAGAAAGCCCACCGGAAAAATCGCGAATGGTGCGTACAAACTTAGCCATTTTCTTCTCCTCAACTGCTTTATTCTGTCACGGCCGTCTCTTGCTCTTGCATCACAGACTTCCTTTTTCGGCCGGCCTGCGCATTGCGCTTCTTTTCCTCCGGCTGCGCCGGCATGCCAGCCTTAGTCAGCCGTTTTTCTACTTCTCGCTCTACTGCATGATGGAAATCATCCTGCCACAAATCTACTAGCGCCTCTTTTTGCGAGGCCAGTGATGGCGCCTCAATAACCAGCCCACCCACAGCATCGCGTAAAATGCTCGCAATCAAATCCGCTTCGCTTTCCGTATCAAATTCGCGCCCTTC
>CALXSV010000014.1 GCA_944391235.1 uncultured Clostridia bacterium
GAGGAAATGCTGAAATGGGCCACGGTACCACTAATTGTACAGGCCAATGCCGGCCTGCCGCAAACAGATGGGAGTCAGACCAGCTATAACGCCACTGCCGAAGAATACGCCAGTTACATTGAGCAAATGGCGGAAATGGGCGTATCTATTTTTGGTGGCTGCTGTGGTACCACACCGGATTTTATACGCAGCATGATTGCCCGTTTATCCGGGAAACAACCGCGCAAACGCCAACCAGTGTACTACAGCGCAGTATGCAGTGGACAGAAAAGCCTTATCCTGGATGCGCGGACAACAGTGATTGGTGAGCGCATTAACCCCACGGGAAAGAAGAAACTAAAAGAAGCGCTTCGCAGCAGCGATTTTGATTATGTGATAGGCGAAGCCCTGGTACAGGAGGAGCATGGCGCAGATATTCTCGACGTGAATGTCGGGCTGCCTGAGCTGGATGAGGCAGCTGTACTCACCCGCGCAGTACAGGAGATACAGGCTATCAGCCATTTGCCGCTGCAAATCGACAGCGCAGATGTTACGGCGCTGGAAGCTGCGCTGCGTATCTATAACGGCAAGCCTATCATCAACTCCGTAAATGGCAAGGAAGAAAGCTTGTGCGCAGTCCTGCCTCTGGTAAAAAAATATGGTGCGGCGGTGGTTGCCCTTACTCTGGATGAAAGGGGGATACCGGAACGTGCGGAGGAGCGCGTAGCCATTGCAAAACGCATCTGCAACAAGGCACAAGAATATGGAATTCTCAAAACGGATATTTTTATCGATTGTCTGGCCTTATCCCTATCCTCCAATCAGGCCTTGGGGATGGAAACCATCCGTGCCATACGCATGATTAAAGAGCAACTTGGGCTGAAAACCGTACTTGGCGTAAGCAACATCTCCTTTGGACTGCCGGCACGGGATGTAATCAACAGTACCTATTTGGCTGCAGCCTTAGGCGCGGGACTGGATCTGCCCATACTGAATCCACTTTCAGACGACTACAAGCGGGTGATATCTGCATTTCGCGTCATACGCAATGAAGATAAAAATGCGGAAAATTATATTTTGTCCCAACCCCAGAGCACAGAAGGTATTATCAGCAAGCCAGTAAAGGATGCAGATAACGCCACTACCTTAATAGAGGCGATTATACAAGGACGCAAAAAACAGTCTGCCCTGCTAACCGAAGAGTTGCTGCAAAGCAAAGAACCGCTGGACATCATCAACAGCTACTTTGTTCCTGCCTTAAACGAGGTAGGCCGGCGATTTGACAGTGGAGAAATGTTTTTGCCGCAAATGATTGCCTCCGCAGAAGCGGTGCAATGCGGCTTCGATACCCTGCGCGAAAAGGTGCCGGAATCCACTATGGAAAAGGGCAAAATTGTACTGGCCACGGTGAAGGGCGATATTCATGACATTGGCAAAAATATTGTGCGTATGCTGTTAAAGAACTATGGATACCAGGTCATCGATTTAGGACGCGACGTTCCGCCACAGCAAATTGTTGATACGGTACGCGAGCAACAGGTCCCCCTGGTTGGCCTATCTGCACTAATGACTACCACAATCAAATCCATGGCAGAAACAATTACCGCGCTAAAAACAGCGGGCCTAGACTGCCAGGTAATGGTAGGCGGAGCGGTATTGAATCCAGAATATGCGAAAATGGTAGGCGCGGACTATTATGCCGCAGATGCCATGGAATCAGCGCGTATAGCAGCCAAGGTATTTGAACAGTAAGTAAGCGACAGGCCGTCTAAAACGGCCTGTTTTCTTTAATAGTCTCCATACACAGGGATAGGACGGGACCTCCGCGAATTGTATTGCTGCATTTTTTCCTGCTCTCGATTGTTCTGGCCAAGTACAGCAAGCAGGCACTGTGTAGCAAAATCCGTTATCTGTTTGTTCTTCATGCCGCAATCCCCCATGATTCAAATTCCCGCTATGGCTTTACTTGCTAAATATGGCAAAGCGGGTTATAATTTTAGTATTCCGAAAACACACAGCAATATAGATAGAAAGATTTACCTGAGGTAGAGCATGTTAAAAATACTGGTTGCCGAGGATAACGCGGATTTAAGGCAGTTGATGCGTATCTATCTTAGACGCGCAGGATATGAGGTCTATGAAGCAGCAGATGGACTGCAAGCCTTAGATTTGCTCAATACTACCAGCATTCATTTGATGATTGTTGATATTATGATGCCACATATGGATGGACTGGATCTGGTATCCACGCTGCGCAGCGCAAATATCACCATTCCGGTTTTAATTGTCACAGCCAAGGAAACGCTGGATGATAAACGTACAGGCTTTCGCGCAGGTGCAGACGACTATCTTGTCAAGCCGGTAGATATGGAGGAAATGCTGCTGCATGTGGAGGCCTTATTAAGAAGGGCCCGGCTATCCAACGAGCATTTAATTCAAATAGGCGAGACCATTCTTGATGAAGATCAGCTGTGTGTTTTCAGCGCAGGGCAGCAAATAGAGCTTCGGCCGAAGGAATTTCAATTGTTACAGCATTTGTTAGCCAGCTCTGGAAAAATTTTTACCCGGCAGGTGCTGATGGATGAAATCTGGGGGTATGAAAGCGAAACCGACCCGCGCACCGTGGATGTACATATTAAGCGATTACGGGAAAAGCTGGGACAAAATGAGGATTTTTCCATTGAAACCGTACGCGGCCTCGGTTACAAGGCGGTGGTACGCAAATGAAATACATCAAGCCGCGCTATCAAATCCGCTGGAAATTTGTGCTGTGGGGTCTGTTCATCGCTGCTGTGGCAACCCTGCTTTCCGCGGCAATCGCACCGCGTCTATCCTTGCTGCTATTCCCGGAAGCCGACCAAAGAACCCTGCTAATTCGTACCCGTTGGGTAAGCTATGGCATAACCTTGGTTTTGTTTGCCGTGCTGGCCGTTATTTTTTTACGCATTGGGCAAGATAACTTTGTGAACCGGATTTTGTTATTATCCGAAGCAGCCAAACAGATAGCAGCGGGTAATTTCAATATACAGGTCACGCAAATTGAGCGCTTTGATGAGGTTTATCAACTGGCACAGGACTTTAACCTCATGGCTAAACAGCTTCAACAGTATGAGTATCTGCGCAAGGACTTTATTTCCAATGTATCGCATGAAATCAAAACCCCACTGGCCATCATTAAAGGCTACTCCGATTTGCTGTGTGATCCAGAAGCAGATAGCGATGCGCAGGCTTATCGTGAATATGCAGCTATCATTAGCAGGGAAAGCACCAGGCTGCTAAATCTGACCACCAATATGATGCAAATATCACGCCTAGATAATCAGAAGATTCCCTCAGCAAGTAATACCTTCCGTTTAGATGAACAGCTTAGGCAGGTTATCCTGTTGCTTGAGCCACAATGGACAACCGCGCAGATCCATATTGAGCCGCAGTTGCAGGAATGTATTTATACCGGCAATGAGGATTTGCTGCAGCAGGTATGGGTAAATCTGCTGGACAATGCAATTAAATTTTCGCCCCAAGGCGCAGCTATTAATGTGCAACTAGAGGATATGGAAACACAGGTTGCAATCACCATACAGGATTACGGCCTGGGTATGCAGGCAGAAACGCAATCGCGCATTTTTGAGCAGTTCTATCAGGGAGAAACCTCGCATACCAAGGAAGGCTGCGGATTAGGACTTCCCATTGTCAAACGTATTGTGCAACTACATCATGGCAGTATAGAGGTAACAAGCATGCTCCATCAGGGAACTACCGTACGTGTCTGTCTGCCACATACATCATAAAAATAGGACGCAGCAATAAAACAATTCAGTCCTTTCCTGCGTCCTACATCTATGCTGCTATGTTTTTCTTTTCACTCATTCTTGAGCTGGCTGCGGTACAAAAGGCGTTTCCATTAAAGATGGGTCGCGCAGATAAGCGCTAATCCGGCGAAATGCTGTAGCAAAGTATACGCCAGAGCAGATGCGTTCATCCATAACCACACCCAAAGGCATACAGCGACGGTGAACAATTTCTCCCTGCTCGCGGAAAGGCACTTCTCGCATATTCCCCATAGAAATAAAAATACTGGTTGTACCAAACTCATATACATGATGGTAAATATGGTTGGTGCGAATGGAGGCCAAGTTGGTTAGCGACATAGAAGCGTGAAAGGGACTTGCATCAATAATTTTCTTCGGTAGACCGAAATGCTTGTCCCAAAATTTTAGAACACTTACGGCAACGCGAATCAGACCATGCGCATTGCCCAGAATACGGGCCAGCTTATCCGTAGAATTCTGTGTTTGTGGCGCGCTGTTACGGGCAAAGTAATCATCAATTTTTCGCTGTACAGTAAACAGATCATCTGTTAGGTCCAGATAGACTTTAGACATGGTGGCGTCATCCTCGCAACCGGGCTTAAGAACCACCATGCCCACGCAGAATTCATTGCGATCATAAATCTTTTTATTAACCACAAAACGGTTGAGCAAAGGATACTCGGCCACTGCACGTACATAAGCGGACAAAATCAAGCCAACATGGCTAATGGCAATGCCTTCTTTACGTTTTTGATTTATATAGTCATGCATAGGATCAACCGGTATATCCAGCGTAATCATATTCATGGAATCAACGCGTTGGGCCATAACATGAGGAACAACTGTATATAAAAGATCCGCTCTTTTTACTCTTTTACCATCGGCTCGCATGAAAATTTCCTCCTTAGAGAAAGGCTAGAAACAAGCATTACTACATACAATATACACTATTTTTCCGCTATTTACAAATAACAATTTCTAATATTGGTAAAATTAATAAAAAATATTATTTATCACTTATTGACATATTAGCAGCTCTGTTCATACTGAGTTAACAATAGGTTCATATATAGTTCAGCTATAAATGTTATTTTATAAGTTGTCAGTAAATTTATTGATAAAGGAAAGTAGAATGTCTACCCCGCAAAAGCATAAAAAAATAAACGGCTCACACTTTTTGCTCACCTGCCGCTTTGACGTCTGGCTGCGCTTGTTGGGCCAAAATCACTTCCATATTTTACCGCGTAAGATACCGCAGGCGCTGTTGATCAGTTTATCCTCCCTATTCTTCTTCCCCTTTGCCCTATTAGAGCGGCTTCTGATTGCCATTCCAGTGAAAAAGGCCCGGGTAAAACAACCCTTATTCATTTTGGGGCACTGGCGCAGCGGTACAACCTACCTGCAAAATGTTCTTTCTCGGGACGAGGGATTTGGATATTTTGACCCGGTAAGCACAGATTGCTTTAACAATTCTGTTCTCCTGCGCCCCATATTAAAAGCAGCGCAAAACAAGGTGCTGGCCAATGCCCGCCCCATGGATAACCTGCAGTATGCCAATGATTTGCCCATGGAGGAGGTCTTTTCCATTGCCATATCCAGTGATTTGGCGATTGTGGAAATGCTGGTTTTTCCTGAAAATGCCATGTGGTATCTGGATGCAGCCTTTGTTGACGAGCTACCAGATAAGCACCGCCAGCGTTGGAGAAAGGTTTACGATTATATCCTGCGCAAACAAACCTGGCTATGTAAGCAGAAACCACTATTGCTCAAATCACCGGACAGTACAGCCCGTGCTATGGAGCTGTACCGCATGTACCCGGATGCGCGCTTTATTATGATTCATCGCAATCCCTATGCAGTTATCCGCTCCACCATCAATATGTTCAAAAAGCTGTTTGATTTAATGACCCTACAGCAGGAGCCAGATGAAGAATATCTGGAGGACATGATTGTCGCTACTTTTGTGCGCATTTACCGTAAACTGTTTCGCGAAATGGAGCAACTTCCGGATAAACAGTATATTGATATCAAGTATGAGGATTTTGAGCAACAACCTCTAACTTATCTGGAAGAAATTTATCAGTATCTCCATCTTCCCGGCTTTGCCAGCGCAAAAACACACTTTATAGACTATATCGAGTCACAAAAAGGCTATCAAAAAAACCACTTTGACTACAGCCCTCGACTGATAGAAAAGATTAACCAGCAGTGTGGATTTTACTTTGCGCGTTATGGCTATGATAGGATAGAACCGCAGACGGAGGCGTAATATGGACCATCTTGACAAACTAGAGAGCAAAAGCATTTATATTCTCCGCGAAGCATATGCTGCCTTTGATAATCTGTGTATGCTCTGGTCAATTGGCAAAGACAGCACGGTTCTTTTATGGCTGGCACGCAAAGCCTTTTTTGGACATGTGCCATTTCCGCTTGTGCATATTGATACGCATTATAAAATTCCGGAAATGATAGAATACCGCGACCGCCTAGCCCGTGAATATGGTCTGTATATGGTATACGGAGAAAATGTACAGGCTCTAGAGGCAAAACAAACCTTTCCCGATGGTAACGCCAGCAGAGTGGAGTGCTGCCGCCTGCTGAAAACCGAAGCATTAACGCATACCCTAGATGGCAGCTGGCCGCGCTACCGCCTGAATCTTGACAGCGGTCAATATGAGCAGGACACAAACACCGATATGTATACCGGCGTCATTGTCGGCGCACGTGCAGATGAGGAAGGCTCACGCTCCAAAGAGCGTTATTTTTCACCGCGGGATAAGCACAATGACTGGGATTTAGACGACCAGCCGCCTGAGTTTTGGAACCAGTTTAAAACAGATTTTGCGCCCCATACACATGTGCGTATTCATCCTCTGCTGGATTGGACAGAGCTCAATATCTGGGAATATATTGAACGCGAACATATCCCTACTGTATCCTTGTACTATGACCAAGGCGATGGCAGGCGCTACCGCTCTCTAGGCTGTGCGCCCTGCACCAGTCCCATTCAATCCACAGCCAAAAACCCACAGGAAATCATTGAGGAGCTGCGCACTGGCCAGTTGGCCAATATAGCAGAACGAAGCGGACGCGAGCAGGACAAAGAGGATGGCGGGGGCCTGGAGACCTTACGCCGCAATGGATATATGTAGACAGGAGCAGCATAATGGTAAAGGGAAAACTACTCACGGATGAGTTGATGAACGTAGTCGTAGTAGGCCATGTTGATCATGGCAAGAGCACGATAATCGGTCGCCTGATGGCAGATACCAATTCCCTGCCCCAGGGCAAGCTAGAGCAGATTCGCGAGAGCTGCAAACGCAACAGCAAACCATTTGAATATGCGTTTTTACTGGACGCCTTAAAAAATGAGCAATCACAGGGCATTACCATTGATACGGCCCGTTGCTTTTTCCAAACAGAAAAGCGACGCTATATTTTAATTGATGCGCCAGGACACATTGAATTCCTGAAAAATATGGTCACCGGTGCATCGCGGGCCGAGGCTGCCATACTGGTTATTGATGCGGCACGCGGCGTGGAGGAAAACACCAGACGACACGGCTATTTCCTTTCCATGCTGGGTATTCGTCAGGTAGTGGTGCTCATTAATAAAATGGATTTGGTAGAATATAGTCAGTCGGTATTTTATGATATACAGCAGCAGTATGCGGATTTTCTGCGTAAAATTGATATTCAACCCCAGGCCTTTATCCCGGTAAGCGGGCATAAAGGCGACAACATAGCCAGTCACTCCTCTAACATGCCCTGGTACAGAGGCAACAATGTTCTCGAACAACTCGATGAATTCGAGCCATACACACCAGCAGAGCGCATGCCACTACGTATGCCTGTACAAGGCGTTTATAAGTTTACCGAAAACAACGACAACCGGCGCATTATTGCCGGAACCGTGGAGGCTGGGGTTCTGCGGGCAGAAGATGCCATTGTTTTCTATCCCTCTGGCAAAAAAACGGTAATCAAAACACTGGAGCGTTTCCATGATGATAGCCAACGCCCCTTTGTTACCACAGAGGCGGCTGGCTTCACCATGCAGGATCAAATCTATATCAAACGCGGTGAAATTGCCTGTCGCATGTATGAGACCCCACCGCAAGTAGGCGTACGGATACGCGCCAATCTATTCTGGCTGGGTAAAGAAAAGTTTATCCCGCACAAGCGTTACCAGCTGAAATGCGGTACCGCCAAAACGGAAATGCAATTGGAGCGCATAGAGAAGGTTGTTAACGCGGCCAATCTTTCCTATAGCAACCAGCAATATGCAGAAAAAAATGACGTTGCGGAATGCATACTTACCCTGGATAGCCCCATTGCCTTTGATATATCTGGTTGCGAGGCTACCAGCCGCTTTGTCATTGTGGACAAATATGAAATAGCCGGCGGTGGCATTATAACAGAGGCACTGGATGCCTATGATTATGATACTCGTAATATTCGCTGGTCTGCCGGCAGCGTAAGCCGCAGCGATAGACAGCAATTATTTGGACATAAAGGTATGATTGTCTGGATGACAGGTCTATCCGGCAGCGGGAAAAGCACCATATCCGAGCAGGTAGAGAAACGACTGATTGCAGCCGGAGTGCACTGCTATGTGCTGGATGGCGATAAGCTGCGCCGCGGTTTGAATAAAGACCTTAGTTTTAATGCTGCAGATCGGGAGGAGAACATTCGTCGGGCAGCTGAAACAGCCGCTTTATTTGAGGACGCCGGCCTGGTCACCATTGTTACGCTCATTTCTCCCTATGAAAAAAGCCGTGCCTTGGCGCGTAGCCTGTCACGACAGGATTTTCTGGAGGTTTACATTAAGGCCCGGATAGAAACCTGTATGCAACGAGACCCCAAACAGCTATATAAGAAAGCGCTTAACGGCAAGCTACGTGACTTTACCGGTATAGATGCTCCCTATGAGGAGCCCAAAGCGCCGGATTTAACGCTAGATACAGAGCACTGGAGCGAAGAAGAATGTGCAGAAATCCTTTATAACCGAATTATGACCATCATCAACAAAGGTGAATAAGCATAAATAAAAAGAGCACTGAATTTGCGTTCAGTGCTCTTTTGCTTCACAGGAGAGAATGATTTAACTAACGAATTGATGAATGCGCAAAACAATCACACAACACCCTGCGCAATCATGGCATCGGCAACCTTCAAGAAACCAGCAATGTTTGCGCCAGCAACATAATCGCCTTTTTTACCATAGGCTTCTGCTGCAGCAGCAATGTTCTTATATATGTTTTCCATAATACCCTGTAGCTTGGCGTCAACTTCTGCTTCGCTCCAGCCCAAACGCATGCTGTTTTGGGTCATTTCCAGACCGGAGGTAGCTACGCCGCCAGCATTGGAAGCTTTACCGGGAACAAACAGAACGCCAGCATTCTGGAAAGCTTCAATGGCCTGTGGAGTATTAGGCATATTGGCGCCCTCACAAACCGCTTTAATGCCATTGTCAATCAGCTTCTTGGCATGGGCTTCATCCAGCTCATTCTGGGTTGCGCAAGGCAATGCAATATCGCAGGCGATATCCCAAACCTTACCCTCCGTATGATATTCAGCAGATGGACGATAATTGATATATTCACTAATACGCTTACGCTCAACTTCCTTGATCTGCTTGATTACAACCAGATCGATACCATCCGGATCATAAATCCAGCCGTTGGAATCGCTCATGGTAACAGGAATACCGCCCAACTGTGCAACCTTTTCAGCAGCATAAATGGCCACATTACCAGAGCCGGAGATTACCACACGTTTGCCACGCATTTCCATACCATGCGTTACAATCAGCTGATTGGTCAGATAGACCAGACCATAACCTGTGGCCTCTTTGCGGATAAGGGAGCCGCCAAAGCTCAGGCCCTTACCAGTCAATACACCTTCAAAAGAAGTGGTCAGGCGTTTATATTGTCCATACATATAGCCGATTTCACGGGCTCCAACGCCAATATCGCCAGCTGGTACATCTATATCCGCGCCAATGTACTTGCTTAAAGCGGTCATAAAGCTCTGGCAAAAGGCCATGACTTCCCGATCGGATTTTCCTTTAGGATCAAAATCGGAACCGCCTTTACCGCCACCCATGGGAAGGCCGGTCAAAGAATTTTTAAAAATCTGCTCAAAGCCCAGGAATTTAACAACGTCCAAACAAACCGAGGGATGGAAGCGCAGACCACCCTTGTAC
>CALXSV010000015.1 GCA_944391235.1 uncultured Clostridia bacterium
GTTGGCGGACTGTAAAGATATGCACGCGACTTCGCTCGGGAAGATCTATCTGTCCACAAAGTCCAATGAAGAGATTCAAAAATGGGCGGCCCGCTATGGACTGCCAAAGATTATGGAAAACACAATCACCAATATCGACGATCTGCTCGCTGAAATTGAGACAGTTCGCCGCCAAGGATATGCGGAGAATCGGGAGGAAAATACAAAAGGCATTTATTCAGTATCGGTTAAAGTCCAGTCCAATCCGTTGATGGGGCTTTCCTTCACGATACCCACGATCCGCTATCGGGAGGAACTCGTGGATACCTGGGTCCGGACTTTAAAAAACTATGCAACAGGAATTGAGAACCGTCTGAGTTTGGGATCGTTTTAAACGATTTTGCAATCAAACCCAATATATGAATGGGCGGAGACAGCATGAAGGCGCTGACAGCGGCAACGCATCCCGCCAACAAAGGGGCGTGGCTGCCATCTTGCTAAAAATCCCGGTCCATCTTTCATCGGCAGGCAGGCGAGGATCACCCATGGGATGCAGCTGAAAATAGATCCGGGATGGACCATGGTTTTATGCGTACTTGATTGGAGGTGGTGCAGCGATCACAGATGACAGCTTTGCAGGTCTTCGGAAAGGGGGGATTTCTGAATTGAACAAAAAGAAAAGCTACATAGCGCTCATTTTTGTCTTGCAAAACGGGATGAGCGATAAGTAGCTTTTCAGGTGATGCCATGTCACAAGGCACCCTTTTTATTGTATCAAAAAGGCGGCTCTATATCAACGAAAAACTTTTGCCAAATGAAAACTTATTTGGAACAAAACATATCAAGTTACATACTCTGCTGTAAAAAGTGAGGAATACATGGATAAATCGACAGTTTATGAGAGTATAGACCGTTTGCTGCAAGTGGAAGTTCGGCTTCCATTCCTTGTCCGCGGCACGATTCCAAAGTTATATCAGACTGCTCGCGGCATGGGGCAGCCTGTTACCAAGCAGATTGCCGAGGCCATCATGACCGTAATGGGGCAGGAAAAGCGGAGAGTTCTGCTTATCACCGGGTTCTATGAGCCTGAGATTTTCCCCTGCGGTGAAAGCGATGGCCTGTATGGCGCCATAGCGCTGGGAAACGGGCTTGCAAAGCTTGGCGCTGACATCAGTTTCGGTGTAGAGCCGGAGTGCGTTGACGCGATGGAAAAATTGGCCGGATGCATCGGCTTGGCCTGTCCGGTCGTCGCTTTGAACCGCGGCGAAGACCAGCGCGCGGTCAACACAACATTAGAGGAAATTTGTGATATTGCCATATTCATCGAAAAATGCGGTCCCACGGAATACGGCGTCTACCATTTTGCCACGGCAACTCCGCGGAATCGCGCATATGATGCGGATATGTCGGGATTCCTAGAGGCAATGCACCGGGCGGGAAAGCTGACAATCGGCATCGGCGATTACGGAAATGAGATCGGCTTTGGCAACATACACCGGGAGGCGACGGAGATTATCGGGCGGAATTGCAAATGCCAGTACAACGAGGGCATCGTAACAGTGTCTAAAACAGATTATCTGCTGCCATGCTGCGTTTCCAATATTGGCGCATATGGGATTTTGTCCGCTCTGGCATTGTATACAGGCAAACTGGATATCCTGCACTCTGAGGAAAATGAGGAGAAGCTGGTGGCCTGCGGGAGCGAAATCGGCGTAGTTGACGGATCTTATGGCTACCGCCACGCTTCGGTGGACGGCGTCCCCCTTGACGCGCTCTGCGGCTATATTTCAATTTTGCGCGCGATTCCCAAACAATACTACGAGGACATCTATGACAGGGGCTTTTAAACACGTCCTGTTTGGAGGTAATTGAAATGAAACGTATTTTTGCATTTGCGGCAGCTCTCTGCTTGAGTATCGGGCTCTTAACAGGCTGCGGAAATAATGCCGGGGAAAGTGAAGTTATCCGTTGGGAACTGGCCACGCACAACACCGCAAATACGATTTACTGGCAGGAATTGGTGGATTTTGCCGACGCGATCCGGGAGCGGACAGACGGCAAGCTGGACATCTCCGTCCGCGGCGGAGGAGAACTTCCTTTCAAAGGAAATGAGTTTTTGCGCGTTGTTTCCGATAACACAATCCAGATGGCAGAGGTTCCGCTGGGCTATGTCTCCGGAGATATTTCCGCATCTATCGTCCCCAGCTGGCCGATGATCGCGGGGACTGCGGAGCAATTGGAGAAGCTCCTCCCTGCCCTGAGCGATATCACAAACAATGAAATTTCCGAGAAGAACTTTAACCTGGAAATCATGTGCAGTTATGGCGTCCCTCTTCAGGTCTTCTGGGGTGTTGGAGAGCCCGTGACAAGCGTTTCGCAGCTCAAGGATCTGAGCATACGGGTTTTCTCTGCAGAATCTGCAGAAATTTTGTCCGGGATGGGCGCCACGCCGGTCTCATTGTCGGCCTCAGAAGTGGTGCCGTCTATTCAGAGACAGGTCATTGATGCGGCAATCACTGGCGTTACTTACGCGGATGAAGCCAAGTGGTATGATGTCTGCGACTGGGGATATATGCTCCCCCTTTGCGGCAGTGTCAGCCATGTCATTGTAAATAAGGACGCAATGAGCGCCCTGCCGGCTGACATCCAGGAAATTGTCAGAGACGAAGCGGAGACGCTGCGTCAGCGGAATGTTGAATTGGCCGATACCTCTATTGACGCTTCCCTGGAGAATCTGGAGAAGAACGGGATGGTCATCAACTATCCGACGGATGAAGATGTCGCCTATATGGAAGAATTGGCCGCCTCTTACTGGGACAAATGGGCAACAGAGGGCGGTGCGGCTGTGCAGGAGGCATTGGATATTGCCCGCGAGACGCTGGGATATTAAAGTTCTTTGGTTTTACGAGGAGGAGGCAATGTCCGCATGAAGTATTGGAGCGCTTACTGCACCGCAGCAGATAAATTGGCAAAATTCGGACTTATCATGGCAGGGATCTGTATTGTGATCCTGAGCGCACTTGTCGGCGTGGAAGTGATCCTGAGGAATTTCTTTGAGAGATCCACTTTGATTGCCGATGAATATGCGGGATATCTATGTGCCGGGATGACTTTTTTCGGTGGAGCGTATGCCCTGGATAGCGGGAGCTTTATTCGGGTGGATCTTGCCTATATGCACTTCAAGGGCAAATTGAAATTTGTGGCAGATCTGGTCTGCGTGCTTTTTGCCCTGGCATTTTTGGCATGCCTGCTCTACTATTGCTCCTCTCTGGTTCTTCAAAGCTATCGGGGACATGTGGTGTCGATCTTTGTTTCCCGCACACCTTTGGCCATTCCGCAAGCAACTATGGTCTTGGGCATCGCAATTATGATTCTAGTGGTCATCAAAGAAGCCGGAAATCTTCTGATCGCGTCTTGTAGGAGGAAATAATGGACTGGGTTGCTCTATTCATAATCTATTTGATTATTCTGTTTACCCTTTTCCTGCTGGGGCAAAAGATTGCCTTTTGCTTAGGATTAACAGGGATTATCGGCCTGGTTATCCTGGGAAACCCACAGGCCATGCAGGGCTTTGGCTTAACAGTCTGGAACTGTGTCAACTCATTTGAGCTGACGGCAGTGCCCATGTTTATCTTCATGGGAGAAATCGTGGTGATTTGCGGCCTCAGCGACAATTTTTACAAGAGCGCTTCCACATGGTTCGGGCGAGTAACCGGCGGATTCCTGCAAACGAATATCTTTAGCTGCGCGGTTTTTGCAGCCATCAGCGGCTCCAGTCTGGCTACCGCGGCGGCCATTGGCAGCGTCTCCTATCCGGAGCTTAAGAACCGGGGATACGACCGGAAGATGATTCTGGGCACATTGGGCGGCGGTGGCGCCCTGGGAATTATGATCCCGCCCAGTATCCCGCTTCTGATTTATGGCTCTCTTACGCAGGAATCCGTGACAAAGCTATTTATGGCCGGCGTGGTTCCCGGCCTTGTGGCAACGGCGCTGTTTATGCTTTACACATACATACGGTGTAAAATGAATCCAAACTTAACGCCAGAAAAGGAACCTCCTACGTCAATCAAGGAGAAGCTATCCTCGATTCGCGGCATGCTCCCCTTCTTTATCCTGATCGTCGTCATTATGGGCGGCATCTATCTGGGGTTTACCACCGCCACGGAGGCGGCTGGAATCAGCGTAATCATCGCGTTGCTGCTGTCACTGCTGTATAGAACGATTACATGGAAAAAGTTTCTAACGGCTGTGGTCAATACTGTTAAATCCAGCTGCATGATATTCTTCATTGTCGTCGGCGCTCAAATGTTGTCATATCTGATCGTTCGTTCCGATATCAGCCGGGATCTGACGCAGTTTGTCATTGATCTGAATCCGTCCAAAACGTCCTTTTTCCTAATGATATGCTTAGTCTACTTGATCCTCGGCTGCCTAATGGACGGAACCTCCATCGTCTATCTGACAATTCCTGTGCTGTTCCCCCTGCTGCAGGCAATGCAAATTGATACCCTTTGGTTCGGGGTTGTTCTGGTGGCGCTCATCGAAATTGCCATGTTGACTCCGCCGGTTGGCATGAACCTGTTTGTTTTGCACGGGATCACCGATGACGGAACGTCTTTGGGAACAATTATCAAGGGCTGTGCACCGTATATTTTGCTGTATGGCTCCGTAATTGTGCTTCTGTTTTTCTTCCCATCCCTGGCCACATGGCTGCCGTCCACCATGTGAATCAATGCCAATCCATTGGCTAAACCACAGCGTCCAGCGATGTTTCACACCCATTTTCGCACAGACAGCACTTTGAAAAATCCAGTTCCCGCGGGTCCCTTTCAGGTGCTGTAAATAAAAACAGCCAAAACCCCAAAAACGGCTGCCAGATGTGATTGCCTGAAAATACTGGATTTAGTCTCAACAGGCTAAGTCCAGTATTTTCTTATTGCGGTTATTCCCCGATGCGCTCTGGCGAATAAAAAAGATGCCGGTCCCTGGCGGGGAAGTGCAGGCTTCGATATAAAATGTCCCCCTCGATTTGAACAGCAGCTGTCGTCTGTCCAAATCGAGGGGGACATTCAGGATTCAGATAGCGCGTGCGATGGTCACGAGATCAAGAAACACATTCCCGGGGGTCCCAGATGCCGACGCGCCAAGGCAATAGTGAACCTGCTCACCCTGTGTTCGCGTTTGGAAGCACAGCACCTTGTCGCACCACCTTGCTTTTGCAAGGGGATGATCAACCGGTAGGCTCTCTGGCGCCGCGCTCAACTTTAGGCCATCTGGCGTCATGACGGCACGGCCAACCATACACCAGACTTCCCCTCTTGCCGCAGCATTCTCAATATCTTTAGGGGTTAATCCGCGAATCCCCTGGATGCTCACGTCGGACAAACACCTGTCTGCCCCCCAATATGTGTTTGCCTGAATTACGGTTTTCATAGCAGTATCCCATCCATCAATATCCATATCAGGATTAGGTTCTAAAAATCCACCTTCCCTGGCACCGGCCATCGCTCTTTCAAAATCCACCCCGCTTCTCATCTCGTTTAAGATATACATACAGGACGCATTAAAGATCCCGCTAAATTCCAGCAACTCTCCACAGCCCCCCAGCAGCTTCCCCATTTCCAATGTCGGGAGGCCTGCGCTTGCGGCTGTTCCATAGCGAAGATATCGTTTCTGCTCTTTGGCCAGTTGAAAGAGTTCTCCCCAATGAAGTGCCAACGGGGCCTTATTCGCAGTAACAACATGCATTCCTTTTTCCAGAGCTGTTCGAATATTTGTTGTTCCTGGCTCACCGGTCGGCAAAAACGCGGGAAGCGCATCTACATATATATCCGCCGCGCATGCTTCAATCATTTCTGATGCGCTCATGCCGGGCGTTCCATATTTTGTCATTGCGGATACGGTTCCCTTTGCATCCTTTGTTGTCAGGATATCCTGGAGGGGAAGCCCATCCGAGGAAATGGCTGCCCCCCTACTGTCACTGACCCCCACAACCTGGAAACTAATTTTGTAATCGTTGTAAATGCGCTCTTTTTCAGAAATCAGCAATTCAACCATGGGGCGCACTGCATTGCCCAGTCCCCCAATCAAAAGTTGAAGAGTTTTCTCCATTTTTTACTCCTTTTTGAATGTTCCCAAAGAATTCGGGAATATTTCCCAGTGTTAATTATCTGCTATTCCCTCGTACACTTGTATAGAGAGAAAATTTCCAGTCTTTCATCCATTTTAATTTACAACAAAATATTTTTCGCGCTCTCAGAGGGGTTAGAGGGGATGGAGTATCTCAAAAACATCTGTCACTCAAATTCCTAGCGACGCAAGACACTAAAGATGGTTATAATCGACTGGACCTTTGGCGGAAGATGATCTGTAATAACTGTCAATCCCAAATGGGCGCGTCTCTTAACGGCAATCGCAGATCCCATAAGTGAAAGCAGAATAAACAAAAGTGTG
>CALXSV010000016.1 GCA_944391235.1 uncultured Clostridia bacterium
AAGCGCTATCTCACCAGAGCATCATTGTACATTGATTGCCTGACATATAATCGGATCCGTGTGATCACGTTCGAAAAGTTGAAGTCTTGGCAGCAAACGGTCATCCAGGAAGTGACTTGTGCTTATGCTAATTGGCTTCATGATAACCAGGCAATGCTTGAGACCTATCTGAAGAGCTATAGCATCAATGGGGTCAGCATGACCATGGAGGGCACATGGAACGTGCATATTGAAAATGGGGTGGCCATTCGTTCGGATCTCTATGAACTGCTGGAGAGTACTGGATTATGCTGCGCCGATTTCAATTGGGGAGCCTGGCAATATGAGTAAATGGCCGCAGCTGGTTCTTCCACAGTTTTGTAGGACAGATCTTCAGGTGCATATCGAATCAGAAGAGACTGGAGAGGATGGCGCTCCAGCATCCATAGTGAACTGGTCCGGAACATGTAACTATCAGGACAAGGCCAAAAAGGTCTATACTTCTGAAAAGGTATTGGTAGAGGTCACCGGGACGTGTCTGATTCCTGGGGATATTGCACCCGACCTGGATGTGATATCAGCAGGGAAGGTGACCATCCTGGGTACAAATCGCGATATCGCGATCGGTACAAAGGCAAGGAATCCGGATGGCAGCGTCAACTATACGCAGCTGGAGCTGAAATGAAGCTGACATTCTATGAAGGACCGATGAACATGCTGGAAGATGCCGCGATGAATGCGCTGGATGCTACTGCAGAAAAACTGCTTGGTGATGTAGTAGATGCACAGGTCATTCCATTTGATGTAGGTACGCTTCAAAACGAAGCGACTTACGTGGATCGCAGCGAACGATCGAAAGGTATTGAACGGATCGTGTCAAATACGCCATATGCGCGGCGCCTGTATTTTCATCCAGAATACAACTTTCAGACCGACAATAATCCGAATGCCAGGGGTAAATGGCTGGATGATTGGGTCAGCGGCAGATATGCTGACCAGGTGAAAAAAGATTACGCGGCATTTTACAAGAAGTATGGAGGTCTATGATGCTGACTTTAGATATCGTGAAGGACTGGCTGAAGACAATGACGCCAGCCTTCTCTCACTATTACGTCGGGAAGATGGACGGCAAGCAGGATGATTCGCTTGGAGTGTATAACCTCAAACGAACTTCTGGTGCGCCCGGTGTTGCTATTGGCGGTCTTCCGGCGACAAAAGTGTTGACCAAGCAGGTATCTTTGCTGATCCACGGTACAAAAAATAATGTTCAGACAGAAAAGAAGGCAATTGAGCTGTATGAGACCTTGCTCTCATGTGGCTCTTTTTCTCTGCCTGGATTTCAGGTGGATTTTGTAGGATTGCTGGTACCTGAACCTGTATTTGTGGATCATGACGATAATGGCATAGCTGAATATGTCATCGAATTTGAGATCTATTACAGAAAGGAAGGTTAGAAATGCCAAGAACAGGTGTATATCCTTGTTACGAAAATCAGTTTCAGATCGAAACAAAACCGGCAACGACAGAGCCGGAAGCTGAAGCGACAATGAGTACTATTGCAGATATGGAATCATTCAGTGTTTCATTTGATAACGGTGTAGAAGAGTGGACGCCGTTTGAGCAGGAAGGCTGGAAACGGCGATTGATGACGGCCAAAGCACTGACGATCACTGTGACCGGAAAGAGAAATATCGGAGATGCGGGAAACGATATGGTCGCATCGCTCTATAACAAAAATGGCCGCGATGTGGAAAAACCGTTCCAGTGGACTTTTCCTGATGGTTCCACGGTAAAGATGAGCCAGGCGGTCATCAACGTAACAAATATCGGGGCTGGTGATTCCACTGGCGTGGCGCCGCTGGAGTTTGAAGTGCTGTCCAACGGCAAGCCTGAATTCACTGAAGCATCTGCTGGGTAGGGCGTAATGCTCTGCCCTTTTTGTTTAAGGAGGTAAAGAAACATGGCAAAACATTTTGACTTATCTACGATTCTGCAGGACGAGAAACCGACCATCAAGATCGGAGATAAGACATACACGGTCAATGACGAAAAATCCAATGTATTGATCCTGAACAGCAAACTGGAGAAAGAAGATAACAGCATCGAATCCATCGATGTGGCCATTGCTCAGTTGTTGGGTGAAGAGGCAGTGGAGGAATTGAACAGCATGTCGATCAGCTTATCTGCATACAAGGAAATCTTTTATACGTTGATTGCCTGCGTACAGGATGAAGAGATCGAAGAGGTCAAAAAGCGATTTCAGAAGTAAGGAACAGCCTGAAAGCTGGTATGACATGCAGGAAGATTGGCCGCTGATCGAAGCCAGTTTTTTTAAGCAGTATGGTATCCGGCTTCGCAGCGTTCACGATATGCCTTATTCGGAGTTCTGTTCCTATCTTTCCGGGCTGATGCCGGATACACCGCTTGGGAATATCGTGAAGATACGTAGTGAGGACGATAAAGAAGTGCTGAAGCATTTTACCCCTGAGCAGAAACGTATTCGCAGCGAATGGCAGCGAAGGAACGTGAAGAAGGTAAGCCAGGACGAGATGAAGCAGATCCTGGAGGGCTTCAAGGACATGTTCCGCAGTATGGCGAAGGGAGGTGCGTGATATGAGCATTTTCAGCGTGGGAGCTATCGGTCTTGATTTAAAGATCAATGGACGTGATTTAAGAAAGCAGATCAAGGCAGAATCGAAAGCGGCATCCAGTTCGATGGAAAGTGCCTTTTCTTCCAGCTTTAAAAAGATAGGAGCGATGGCTGCGGCCGCCTTCTCCGTACAAGCTGTAGGAAAATTTGTTGGCAGCTGTCTGGAATTAGGCAGTAATCTTTCTGAAGTGCAGAATGTGGTAGACACCGCGTTCCCGAAGATGTCGGCACAGGTGGATGCCTTTGCCAAAAATGCAATGGAAAGCTTTGGACTCAGTGAAACAGTAGCGAAGCAATACATGGGCACATTTGGTGCCATGTCCAAGGCTTTTGGGTTTGCAGAGCAGGATGCTTATGAGATGAGCGCGACATTGACCGGTCTTGCAGGAGATGTGGCGTCTTTTTATAACTTAGATCCATCTGAGGCGTATACGAAGCTGAAGTCTGTATTTACTGGCGAAACCGAGTCCTTGAAAGACCTTGGTGTTGTCATGACACAAGCAGCGCTGGATCAATATGCTCTCGCCAACGGTTTTGGTAAGACAACCAGCGCGATGAGCGAACAAGAGAAGGTTTCCCTACGCCTTGCTTTTGTGACAGATCAGCTGTCGCTGGCCAGTGGTGATTTTATCCGCACTCAGGACAGTTGGGCTAACCAGACGCGTGTCCTGGCATTGCGTTTTGACGCTTTAAAGGCAAGTCTGGGAAAAGGATTCATTGCAGTGTTTACACCGATCGTAAAGGGAATCAACTGGGTCCTGGCAAATCTGCAGCCACTTGCTGATTCGTTCGCGTCCTTGATGGAGATGCTGACGGGCTCATCTGGAGATACAGGAGGTGGCAGCGGAGCAGCACTTGCTGATACATCTGCAGATCTGTCATCTGCTACAGATGCAGCAGACAGCCTGGGCAGCGGGCTATCGGATACCGGCAAGAAAGGTGAATCCGCAGCCAAAAAGATCAAGAAAGCTTTTGCTGGTGTAGACACGATCAATAAACTAAGCTTTGACAGTGGATCTTCCGGATCCGATTCTGGAAGCGGCGGTTCAGGAGGTGGGTTGACCGGCGGCGGAAGTGTCGCTGAAGCAGTGGACTTCCCTAAAGCGGCCGAAGAAGCCAATGCATTCAACGGAATGCTGCAGGGGATAATCGATGAGTTTAAAAGGTTGGGAGAATTATTTAAACAAGGATTTGAAATAGGGTTTGGTGATTCGTTTGAGAATCTTGATCGATTAAAATGGTATGCTGTAACTATAAAAAACAGTTTGAAAAGTATCTTCACAGATCCGGAAGTAGCTGGAGCAGCTAAAAAATGGGTTGATTCTACCGTTATGGCTTTAGGACAGA
>CALXSV010000017.1 GCA_944391235.1 uncultured Clostridia bacterium
TACCCCGATTAACCAAACTGCCAATATATCCTGTCCAGAGCCGCGTTTGCTCGTGATTCAGCCGTGGGATAAAAACCAGATTTCCGCCATTGAAAAAGCCATTCTTAAATCGGATTTGGGGATTAACCCCAGCAACGATGGTACGGTTGTGCGGCTGGCTATTCCCCAGTTAACAGAAGACCGGCGCAAGGATTTGGTCAAGCAATGCGGCAAAAAGGCGGAAGAATCCAAGGTGGCAATGCGCAACATTCGCCGCGATGTCAACGACCGGGTAAAAGCCCTGGAGAAGAGTAAGGAAGTTTCTGAAGACGAATCCAAGAAGGCGCTGGATGATATTCAGAAAATGACGGATAAATTTATTAAGCGTGTGGATGAGATTCTTGCTCAGAAAGAAAAGGAGCTCATGGAAGTTTAATCTTGCTTGCATCGCCAAGTGCGTTGTATAATATATTTCATTGCCAGTAAAATTGGCTAAATCTACTTGAAATTTAGGAGGAATTTACAAATGGCATACGTTATTACGGAAGATTGCATCGCTTGCGGCAGCTGTGCTTCAGAGTGCCCGGCAGAATGCATCAAAGAGGGCGACATTTATGTAATTACCGAAGATTGCATTGAATGCGGTACCTGTGTTGATATCTGCCCGTCCGGTGCTATTATCGAAAAGTAATAGATTCGATACTGACATAGACCCTTGTCTTGGTCAAGCTGCCAAACATCAGCTTTTCTACTGGAGCAGTTTGTCGGGCAAAGCGTCAATCAAGCAATAAGTAGAGGAAGAGGATTCTGTTTCGTTAGAAAGGAATCCTCTTCTTTTTGTCATGCCTCGGCGCAATCACATGCTTTTCTACATTCTTTTGCCGTGCAATCATTGACCTTTAGTACGCTTTGTGCGATAATAATAAAATATTGGGTAATCTATGTATACTGTAAACATAAGCAGAATTGTGATTTTTTCATAAGGAGAAGCCCATGCCAGCGGAACAATATGGAGATTTGCTGCAACAGATAGATATGACGAGCTTACCCGCGCATATTGCTGTGATTATGGATGGAAACGGCCGCTGGGCCGCCGCCCGAGGCTTGCCTCGCTCTGCCGGACATAAAGCCGGCGCCGAGGCTATGCGCGCTGTAACGGAAATTTGCCGGGAGTTGGGTATCCAAACCCTTACGGTATATGCTTTTTCCACGGAGAATTGGAAGCGCTCTGCGGATGAAGTAGGTTTTTTGATGAAGCTGTTTGTGGAATACCTGTCCAAAGAAGTGGATTTGATGAATGAGCAGGATATCCGTCTAGGGTTTCTCGGCAAACGGGAAGGATTACCAGCGCATGTACTTACCGCCTTTGACAGAGCCTTGGACAGTACGGCTAACAATAAGTCCATGCAGCTGAATCTAGCTATAAACTATGGCGGCCGCGATGAGTTGACGCGCGCTGTGCGATCCATTGCAGCACAAGTACAGGCTGGCGCGATTCAGACTGCGCAGATTGACACCAATCTCCTTGCTGCGAACTTGGATACAGCCGGACAGCCTGACCCAGATTTGCTGATTCGGCCCTCCGGAGAACTGCGCATCAGCAATTTTTTGTTGTGGCAGCTGGCTTATAGTGAGTTTTGGTATAGCGATAAGCTGTGGCCGGATTTTGGCAAGCGCGATTTGCTGACAGCTGTGATTGACTTCCAGCACCGCAGCCGTCGCTTTGGCGGTGCATAATAAAGGAGAGTGAATTGCATTATGCTGAAACAGAGAGTGATTACCGCAGCTGTTGGTATACCCCTGTTGCTTTTGTTTATTTGGCTTGGCGGTTGGTGGCTGGGGGCTGTGCTCCTGCTTTTAGCAGCCATTGCCTGCTATGAATACTGGCGTTTGGCTGCTGCTTTTTCGGGCTCTAATCGTATCCCTACGCTGATTGCAGGATTTTTATATATCTGCTTGGGCTTTATGGCTTTTTGGGGGGTGCGTGCCCTAAACGGCACCATCTGGCTGTTGGTTCTGATTTGGAGTACAGATAGCGCGGCTTATTTTGTTGGCCGCCGCATCGGCCAGCATAAGCTTGCACCCCACATCAGCCCGAATAAAACCATTGAGGGCGCGCTGGGCGGACTGCTGGCTGGTGTGCTTTTGGGCTGTATATATGCTTGTCTGTTCCGTCAGGTAGCCTTTGGCCCGGCCTTGGCCATTAGCGCCATTGTTTCGATAATTGGACAGCTTGGCGATTTACTGGAAAGCAAAATCAAACGCATGGCCAATGTTAAAGATAGTGGCAAAATTTTTCCTGGACACGGCGGCGTGCTGGATCGCTTTGACAGCATTTTGCTTTCCTCCATGTTTATGTATGTGTTTTTACGCATGCTGTAGCCCTGGGTACGAATAAACAGGGAATGGATGAGAATATATTATGGTAAAGCTATCGATATTAGGGGCCAGCGGCTCTATTGGAAAACAGGCGCTGCAGGTTGCGGATTGGCAGCCTGAGCAAATCGAGATTGTTGCTTTATCCGCCGGACACAACTGGCGCTTTTTGGCTGATATGGCGTATAAATACCGGCCTGCCCTTGTGGCAATTGCGGATGAAAGCAAATACACGCAACTGCGCGCTGCACTCTCTGGCCTTCCTACACAGGTGGTGGCGGGCGAGAGCGGAGTGGAGCAGGCTGCGTCCTGCGCTCAGGCGGACACCGTACTAGCCGCCATCTCCGGCATGGCGGGGTTGCGTCCCTTGTTGGCTGCGATTGAGGCAGAAAAACGCATCTGCCTGGCCAATAAGGAAGCATTGGTGGCCGCCGGGCAGTTGGTGATGGATTTGCTGCGTAAAAAGCAGCTTGTGCTCAATCCGGTAGATAGCGAGCATTCTGCCATCTGGCAGTGCCTAGCTGGTGAGAGCCAGGCAGAGGTTTCCCGCTTGATCTTAACCGCCAGCGGTGGCGCTTTCCGTGATTTTTCTGCGGAACAATTGCTTGCTGCCACTGCACAGCAGGCTCTGCAGCATCCCAACTGGCGTATGGGTGCTAAAATAACCATAGACTGCGCCACCATGGTCAACAAGGGCTTGGAGGTAATAGAGGCGCGCTGGTTATTTGATATCCCCTATGAAAAGATTGAGGTGCTCGTGCATCCACAGAGTATCATCCATTCTATGGTGGCTTATCAGGATGGCAGTATTAAGGCGCAGCTGGCTTTGCCGGATATGCGCCTGCCCATTCAATACGCACTGCTGAACCAGGCGCGGCCCACGACTGCGGTTCCTGCTCCTGATCTGGGGGCGCTGCGACAGCCGAGCTTTTACGCGCCGGATAGTCAGCGTTTTCCCGCCCTGGATATTATACGGCGTGCCGGAGAAATGGGCGGTATTGCGCCCGCGTTTATAAATGGGGCAAACGAAGTGCTGAATCAAGCCTTTTTGCTGGAACAGATATCCTTTGTGGCAATCAGCGATGCTTTAGCAGAGCTGCTGGCTACGCTGAGGAATCAAAGCGCTGATAACCTGGACGCTATTTTTGCCGCAGATCATTTGGGACGAGAAGGCGCGCAAAAATATGTTGAGACACATATGCGGAGGGAATCGATTTGACAATTATTGCTGCAGTATTGGTGTTCTGCTTTCTTATTCTTAGCCATGAATTTGGGCATTTTATCATGGCCAAGGCCTGTGGCATTTACGTAGAGGATTTCAGCCTGGGCATGGGGCCCAAGCTGCTTAGCTGGAAGGGAAAAGAGACGCAGTACACGCTGCGCCTGCTGCCTATTGGTGGTTGGTGCAAAATGGCGGGTGAGGATGAGGAAAGCGACAATCCGCGTGCTTTCTGTAATAAAAAGGTGTGGCAGCGTATTTGCGTGGTTGCTGCTGGTCCGGTGATGAATTTTCTCTGCGCCATCATCCTGTTTATTATTCTGTTTATGCTCATTGGCACCTATTCCACGAGCAGTACCATCGGTGGCGTAAACGCAGATTCACCGGCAGCGCAGGCTGGCCTGCAAAGCGGCGATGTGATTGTATCCATTGACGGGATTGCGATTGATGAATGGAATGATATCAGTGCAGCGGTAAATTCCGGTGAGGCCGGTCGTAGCCTGCAATGTGTGATTGAGCGGGATGGAGAACAATTCAGCGTGATTGTTACCCCCTCTTATGATGACAGCTACGGCTCCTATCTTTTGGGTATTACGCCAACCCGTGCGCGGCAGAATCTGTTTCGAGCTATTGGCCTGGGGGTAGAACAGTCTGTGCTGTTTGCCCGTGACCTGTTGGTTTCTATTGCAGGCATGCTGCGGGGGACGGTACAGCCAGATGTTTCCGGCCCGGTGGGTATCGTAACGGCGATTGGTGAAACTGCCAGATACGGCTTTCAGTCGCTGATGCTTTTGACTGCCTATTTAAGCATTAATCTGGGTTTAATCAACCTTTTCCCCTTGCCTGCCTTGGATGGAAGCAGAATTGTGTTTTTGAGCATAGAAGGCATTCGCAGAAAACCCTTCGACCGGGATAAGGAGGGTATGGTGCATATGATTGGACTGTTTTTGCTGATGGGCCTGATGCTCGTCGTTACCTACAATGATATTGTCAAGCTGATTTCTGGATAAACGCATGAATACCTTTTTACGAAAAATAACCAGAAAGGTGCATATTGGGTCGGTTCCTATTGGCGGAGGCAGCCCGGTTTCCATACAGTCCATGTGCAATACGCCGACCGCAGATGTGGCGGCTACAGTTGGGCAGTTACAGGCCTTGGCCGCAGCTGGCGCGCAGATTGGCCGGCTGGCTGTACCAGACGCGCACGCCGCAGATGCGCTGCCGGAGATCGTGCAGGCCAGTCCGATACCGCTGGTTGCAGATATTCACTTTGATTACCGTCTGGCCTTGTCTGCTGTAGCAGCTGGTATAGCGGGACTGCGTATCAATCCGGGGAATATTGGCTCTCCTGAGCGGGTGCATGCTGTGGCCGCGGCTGCACAGGCCCATGGCATTCCCATCCGTATTGGGGTGAACGGTGGATCGCTGGACAAGGATTTGTTGGCGCAGCATGGCGGCATTACTGCGGCTGCACTGGTGGAATCTGCTCTGCGCCATGCGGACCTGCTGGAGTCTGTGGGCTTTCACGATATCAAGCTCTCCCTAAAAGCCTCGGACGTCCCAACTATGGTCGAAGCCTACCGTCTAGCCTCTCGTCTGACGGATTATCCTTTACATATTGGTGTTACGGAGACGGGAACCTTATACCGCGGCAGCGTAAAGTCTGCCTTGGGCATTGGTACGCTTTTACTGGAGGGCATTGGTGATACGCTGCGCGTTTCCCTGACCGATGACCCATTGCGTGAGGTCGCATTGGCTCGGGATATCCTGTCTATGCTGGGTTTACGCCGTCAGGGCTGGGAGTTTGTTTCCTGCCCAACCTGTGGACGAACGGAGATCGATTTGATTGCTTTGGCCCAGCGGGTGGAGCAGGCGTTGGCGGATATTCCTACGCAGCGGCCGCTGAAAGTGGCGGTTATGGGCTGCGCGGTGAATGGTCCTGGGGAGGCCGCTGATGCGGATTTGGGTATTGCCGGTGGCCGGAACGGCGGTCTGATTTTCCGCCTGGGTGAAAAGGTAGGGCATTTTTCTGAGGATGAGCTGTTTGATGCCTTTTTGCGTTTGGCCCGGGAAATGGCAGCGCAGAAAGAATAAGGATAGATTATTTTTTAATTCGATTTTGGAGGACAAGCTATATGAGAATGTCACGTTTATTATCAACTACACTGCGTGAAACACCTGCGGAGGCGGAGATTGTCAGTCATCAGCTGATGGTGCGGGCCGGTCTGATTCAAAAGGTAGCGCTGGGTATTTATACCTATATGCCGGTTGGCTGGCGTACGCTGAAAAAAATCGAGGAGATTATCCGCCAGGAAATGGATGGCTTTGGCGCGCAGGAGCTGATGATGCCAATTGTGCATCCAGCTGAATTATGGTTGGAAAGCGGACGTTGGCATGTCTATGGTAAAGAGCTGATGCGTATGAAGGACCGCTATGATCGCGATTTTTTACTGGCACCTACGCATGAAGAGGTGATTACTAGCACCATTCGTCAATGCATCCGCTCCTACAAACAGCTGCCCCTGATGGCTTACCAGATTCAGACCAAATTTCGTGACGAACGCCGTCCGCGTTTTGGCGTGATGCGTAGCCGCGAGTTTGTTATGAAGGATTGCTATAGCTTTGACCGCGATGAAGCTGGTCTGGATATTTCTTACGAGAAAATGGCGCAGGCCTACTCCAATGTGTTTACCCGCTGTGGCTTGAATTTCCGTCCAGTTGCTGCGGATAGCGGCGCTATTGGCGGTAGTGGCAGTCATGAGTATATGGCATTGTCGGAGGTGGGCGAGAGCGGCATCCTTTTCTGCACTCAGTGTGATTATGCAGCTACGGATGAATTCGCCTCTGTGGCTCCGGTACCTACTGGAGTGGGAGAGGAAATGCTGCCTATGGAGGCGGTGCATACGCCCAATTGTAAGTCTGTGGAGGAATTATCCGTGCTGCTGGGCGTTCCTGCTAATCGTACGGTCAAAACGCTGTGCTATATGGCAGACGGCGTTCCTGTGGTGGTACTGATTCGCGGCGACCGACAGGTTAATGAAGTGAAGTTACAGCATGTTTTGGATTGCTACGAGTTGGTCTTTGCTACGGACGACGAGGTGCGTGCCATGGGCATGGAGCCCGGTTACTGCGGTCCAGTTGGATTGCGGGAAGACATTAAGATTGTGGCGGACAATGAGGTGCCCCTAATGGTTAACCATGAATGCGGGGATGGTCGTAAAGATTACCACCTGATTCATGTTAACTATCAGCGCGGGGATTACCGCATTGATACGGTCGCTGACATTGCTTTGGTCAGCAAGGGCGCTGCTTGCCCCTGCTGTGGAGGAACCCTGGATTTTGCCCGTGGTATTGAGGTAGGGCAGATCTTTAAATTACACACCAAGTACAGCGAAAAGCTGGGTGCACGTTATGTGGATGAGAATGGGCAGGAGCATGATATGGTTATGGGCTGCTATGGCATTGGCGTAGGCCGCACCATGGCTGCGGTAATTGAGCAGCACCATGATGCGCATGGTATTATCTGGCCTATTTCCATAGCGCCATTTGAGGTGGAAGTTATACCAGTTAATGACCGTGATGAATGGTTAATGGCAGAATCAGAAAAATTGTATAAGGAATTGCAAAAACGTGGTTGCGATGCCCTGATTGACGACCGCAGGGAGCGTCCTGGCGTTAAGTTTAATGATGCGGATTTGCTGGGCTTTCCTCTACGCGTGATTATGGGTAAAAAATGCCGGGAAACAGGTATGGCAGAAATTAAAATACGCGCCACTGGAGAAGTGCTGGAGGTTGCCTTGACTGAGGTGGCGGACCGGGTATGCGAGCTGCGCCAGCAGATGTTTGCGGCGCTCCAGGCCCCCTATCAGTGGCCGGAGGAATAAAAAGGAGGTAAAACATGATTTATAACTATAATGACAAAAAGCCGCAGCTGGGCGAGGGTGTTATGCTGGCAAAGGAAGCGGTTTTGATTGGCGATGTGCGTATTGGTAAGGATAGCTCTGTGTGGCCCAACGCTACCTTGCGGGCCGATTGTAATAGCATTTCCATTGGGCAGGGCGTTAGTGTGCAGGACAATGTAGTGATTCACGTAAGCCCGGAGCACGCGGCTGTAATTGGCGATTTTGTTACCCTGGGGCACGGCGCAATTCTACATGGTGCTACGGTAGAAGAGAAAACGCTGATTGGTATGGGCGCGATTGTACTGGATGGCGCGCATATTGGTACAGGCAGCATTGTGGCTGCCGGTTCAGTCGTTCCCCCCAATATGGTTGTGCCACCCTTTTCTCAGGTAATGGGTGTGCCGGCCAAAGTGGTCAAGCAATTGCCGGAAAGTCAGGCTGAACACCTGCATGAAGAGGCTCTGGGCTATGTGGGGCTAAAGAATGAATTTTTAGGTGTTTTGGATAAATAGATGCAGTAGACTTCGGCAAGGAGGGATGCACATGGATGGATTTCGGCAATTGTGTGTGTTGCAGGGCGTATCATTAGGCAATAAAAAGGCGGAGAATTTTGAGGAGTTTATCGCAAATGAATTTCAGCTTCACATCCGGTTTGCTGAAGAGGTGTTGGTTATGGATGCGGAAGAGGAGAGCGGTTGTCGGCATGACCTGCTCTTCTATATCCATGAGGAGGATCTCGCTGCCTTTACTGCCTGGCAGTTTAAATATGGTGTTTTACGCTGGGAAGAAATTTTGTATGATGAAGAGGCAGCTGCGGCCTATCCCCGTGATGTGTTAGATAAATACCGGATTGCATTTTGATCTGTAAAAACAACAGCCAGATCAAGAACTGGCTGTTGTTTTTTTATTTCTCTATTGCAAAACAATCAAATATGCAGTATAATAAATACATCTTCGAACATACGTTCGTGTCATAAGGAGGAGCATATGGCAAACGAAAAAGATAGGGATAGGGAAAAAGATAAAGCGGCGGCGTTGGACGCAGCGCTGGCTCAGATCGAAAAGCAGTTTGGCAAGGGCTCTGTGATGAAACTGGGCAGCTCCAATATTGCCCCGGTGGATTCCATTCCCACTGGTGCGCTGTCTTTAGATTTGGCTTTGGGTGTGGGTGGTATGCCGCGGGGACGTGTGGTTGAAATTTATGGCCCAGAGTCTTCTGGTAAGACAACGGTTGCTTTGCATATCGTAGCAGAGGCACAGAAGCTGGGTGGTATGGCTGCCTTTATCGACGCGGAGCATGCATTGGATCCTGTTTATGCCAAAAATTTGGGCGTGGACATTGAAGAGTTACTGATTTCTCAACCAGATACTGGAGAGCAGGCCCTGGAAATCGCCGAGGCCCTGGTACGCAGCGGCGCTATTGACGTTGTGGTGGTTGACAGCGTGGCCGCACTAGTACCGCGGGCAGAAATTGAGGGTGATATGGGCGATGCGCATGTTGGCTTGCAGGCCCGTTTGATGTCGCAGGCCTTACGTAAACTGACGGGTGTCGTGAGCAAGTCCAACACCTGTTTTATCTTCATTAATCAGATTCGTGAAAAAGTGGGCGTGATGTTTGGCAATCCAGAAACCACATCCGGCGGTCGCGCTCTGAAATTTTATGCTTCCGTGCGTTTGGATGTACGCCGTGGGGATGTAATTAAGAACGGGGCTGAGATGATTGGCAGCCGTGCTAAGGTAAAGGTGGTCAAAAATAAAGTAGCGCCTCCCTTTAAGCAGGCTGAATTTGATATTATGTATGGTAAGGGCATATCCAAATCCGGCAGCCTGCTCGATGTGGGCGTTGAGATGAAGATTATTGATAAGGCAGGCTCATGGTTTAGCTATAATGGAGAACGAATTGGCCAGGGCCGTGAAAACGCTAAGGAATATTTGGAGAACAATCCGCAGGTAATGGCGGATGTAGAAGCGCGGATTCGCGCCAAGGTGGCTGGTACAGAAGAGCCTTTATTGGAGATTGGCATGCCGGAGGAATAAGCGGTGAAAAGGCCTAAGGCAAAGCCGGATTTGGCAAAGGATGAAGACAAAATCTATAGCGCTGCCTTACGTTATCTAAGCCGGCGGGATTATGCGGAAGAGGAACTGCGTGCCGCTTTGTAGCGGCGCGGCGGCGCGGCGGCAGTCGTGGAGGCCGTATTATGCCGTTTAAAGGAAATTGGTTATATTGACGATGCGCGTTTTGCCCGAGGCCGTGTACGCTCGCGCCGGGAGGTTAGCCGGCGTGGGCGTAATTTTGTGCGCTATGAATTGCGTACGGTA
>CALXSV010000018.1 GCA_944391235.1 uncultured Clostridia bacterium
ACATCGCAGCCATTCTCGGTATCGGCCGCGCTTCGGCCTATAAACTCGCAAACTCCGGATTGTTCAAGACGATCCGCATCGGCAACATGATCCGCATCTCCAGAAAGTCCTTTGAGGATTGGCTGAAAAGCGAGGGTCTGGACGACGAGACGTAATAAAAATATGAAACCGCCACAGGCTGTTAACCTGTGGCGGTATATCAAATGATTTATATTCTATACCTTGCGTGCCCGCTGAATTATAGCTTTCCTAAACTTATCAACTTTTTCATTATCTATATCTCCAATTACAAATATATCAAGGGTATTGGAAGTATAGTCCACCATTTTGTTTATTAAGGACTTGTTATCGGAAGCTAAGAAGGAAATAATACCTTCTTTATCGATTGTGCGAATTGCTCCTCTTACATCATCTGGAAAGTTATCGAGCGAACAATCCTCAGCTCGCAAATGTGACGGTATGGATTCCAGATTCACTTTGGATTCAACAAATCCTATATATTCAGGAGATATTTCTGCCTCGTTGGCCAGTTCAATTTGCATATTTTGAATTAACCATTTTGCCAAATGATATGTCGAATCATTTACGGGACTAGATTTTGAGTTCGCTGCCGATTTAGGAATGATGTCCGTCATAGTTAAGACATGGATTGGCTTTTTCCGTTGCCGCAAACACTCCCAGAGGGCAGATATGAATTTGTCTTCTGTTTTCTCACAGAAAGTACAGATGGTTTGCCACATATAGTCATCAGAAAAAAGATAAAAGGCTTCTTTTCCGATACATTGAACTATTTTATCGTAGCTCCCGTATGGCGTTTCAACATTTGTTAATACTTTATATTCTAACGCCTTTGTTATTGCTTCAAAAGCGCTAGAAGTTTTGTGTTGAACTACTTGTGTATAGTGGAAATATCTTGCCATCAAAAAATGTTCTATTGCATGTTGACCTCTAACATCAAATACAACAAGATCAATTTCTTCGCAAGTTCCGTTATCCCTGCGGATTGGACACTTCTCAATACGCATTTGCCGAAGAATATACTCTAATTCGACATTGCCAAAGGACACTCCGGCTTGACGAGAATCACGCAGTAAATAATCTAACCTATCTGCATCAAGACTTGAATGTAACAACTGTGCATAAACAGGATTTGCCTGCGTATCTCCTATAATTATCTGACCGATTTCGTCAGGATCAATTCCCACTTCACGAAGGATAGCAGATATTTCAGGATCTTTTTTAATGACTTCTGCCCCCATGTGTTCATGGTCTTTTTCTTTGCGCTTTTTAAAATTAGCAATATCACATAGCAACTGACTGTTATCAACAACTGGCTCTAATCCTTCAACCATATCGTCTGTTGCTTTAACATTATCAATATAACTATACACACATTCGCTCAAATGCGAAAAAGGGAAATGTCCGACATCATGTAAAAGAGCAGCAATACGAACTTTTTTGGCATCATCAATCCCAAAAAAGATTCCATTTTCTTGCGGACTTCCATACAGCCGATATAAATGCTCGCACATTTTGCCCATAATACATAGTACGCCAAGTGAATGAACAAATCGAGAATGTTCTCCACTAGGAAATACATATGAGGCAAATCCCATTTGCCTTATACGTCTCAATCTTTGCATGGCGCGAGTATCTAAAAGGCGCACTTCAGTTTTCGAGAGATTGATACACCCATAGATGGGATCGTTAATTATTTTATAATTAAATTCAGAGGAATATAAGTCTGAAGTTCCCATGACTTACCTCCTACTCATGCAACACTTTTAAATTCCATATAAGAAGAAAACGCTGCTCTTGTTTGCTCCTCTGTAAACTGTGGCTTAGTTTGTTTGATTTTTCCTACAATTGCTTCTTCAGATTTATTGCCGCGTTTATACCAATAAGCAATAGAAGCCACTAATTCATACCATTGAACTACACTGATTTTTAAGTTGTGCTTCTCAATTTCAGATTCTAAATTATTGACCTTTTTAACCATGGTGGCATATGGCTCTTTGAGGTGATTCTTTTCTATTGATTCACATCCTTCCGGTATGACTTGGTATGCGACAGCAGTTAAATCGGTTGAGTAAGGGCCGTGAATATACCAATTGTATCCATATCCTAAAGGAAGTCCGATATCTTGTGCTAGAAAAATTTTCTTTTGAAGTAAAATCCGGTCATTAATTGTATCAAGAGAATAACAGTGAAGATCGCGCAAAGCAATTGCTGTTGCGATTTGCGAATTATTCATAGCAATACCTCCCTAATTTTAAGTATATCTCAACTTTCTAATACTTGCAACAGATTGTTGTAAAAACAGATACACATATTACATATCGTATATAAGTTTGTGCAATTTGGTGGTAACCATGAGATAAAGGCATGGCTTAATACAGTTCCAATTTCATGTAACAGTCCATAACACATTTTTCGATAACTACATTTCTCTTGCATTGAGAAATTTTTAATAATCATACCACTGACTTGCTCAGGCCGCAACAAAAAATACTCTCATCAATCTTATGCGCCATAGGCATAGCCCTATGGCGTTCTCTGTGTCCCAAACTGCCCCGAAAGGAGTCAAAAGTGCGATATTTTTCCCTCTACAATCAGTCAAAAGGCCGCCGCCCATAGGTTTTTCCCCTCTGGGTTATCCGGGCGGCATAAAGGCCGTCTTTTTCCCAAAAACGAACACTTTTTCAGACCGCTGAAAGGAGGTGATACCATGGCGGTATTTCGCATTGAGAAAACCCGCGACTACACGGTGATGTCCAACCACCACCTGCGTAACGCGGGGCTGTCCCTGAAATCCAAAGGGCTGCTCTCCATGATGCTGTCCTTGCCGGAGGACTGGAACTACACCACCAGAGGCTTGGCTAAAATCTGCAAGGAGGGCACGGACAGCATTGGCTCCGCCCTGAAGGAGCTGGAACGGGCCGGGTACATAGTCCGCAACCGGCTCCGGGATAGCAAAGGCAAGATCGTGGATGTGGAGTATGTCATCTACGAGACACCCCATCCCCC
>CALXSV010000019.1 GCA_944391235.1 uncultured Clostridia bacterium
TATTTACTACTTATCCCACGCTTCTACGCCAAAAACACGAATGTTATAGGCAATTTGGTTCAAACGGCGGAAGCGATGATTCAGCGCGGAACGTCCCAAATGAGAAAGCTGACTCAATTCAGCCAAAGACGCCTCCGGATTTTCCAGGCGCAATTCTGCGGCAACGCGCAGATTTTGCGGTAGCTTGCTCATACCAATGCTCTTGTCAATCAGCTTGATTTCCTCGATTTGCCGGGAAGCAGCCTCTACTGTTTTATTCACATTGGCCGTATCGCAGTTACGCAGGCGATTAGCCCGATTGCGAACGTCCTTGGTCACCCGTACGCTTTCAAACTCCAACAAAGAGCGATGACTGCCGACAATATTCATGAAATCGCTAATTTGCTCTGCCCCTTTGATATACACGGTTTCCGTTTCCTTGCGCCGGACAATTTTGGCGTTTAGCGCAAAGCCATGCAACAGCGATACCAAAAAATCTGCCTGCTTGGGCTCTAAAGAGTCAAACTCCAAATGATATGAGCCTACAGCTGGGTCCGTTATAGAGCCGGCGGCCAGAAAGGCGCCCCGCAGATAGGCGCGCCGACAGCAAGATGCAGACAAAAAATTCCGCTCTACGGTAGGGAAAAAATCATATTGCCAGCCCGCATTTTCTGTTATCATGCCCAATTCCATCAAAAATGTTTCAATACTCTCCTGCGGTGGTATAGATAGCTGATAAACCTGGTTTTTCTTTAACTGCGAGCGGCGGTACACGGATATTTCCGGTTTAAAGGCAAAATCCTTTGCCAGCAGATATATTTTACGGGCGGCAGTAGAATTTTCCGTATGCATCGTTAAGGATACGCCGCCGGATATTTTAATAGAACCGTTAATTAGAAAAAAACCAACAAATTCTGCTTTGCGGCAACAACTTTTCGTGCTCAGCACGCGACTGATATCCTCTTTTACCTGAGCTGTAAACGACATAATGATTACCCTTTGCGTATTTATTGCATCCTTTCCATATCGCGATGGCTAACGGAAACGCTGGCATAGCCGTGCGATCGAAAGGAAGCGCCAATAGCTTCTGCCAGTGCCACGCTGCGGTGACAGCCGCCAGTACAACCAATGGCAAGCATAAAGTTCTTCTTTCCTTCATGTTGATAATGCGGCATTAGGAAAAGCATCAAATCCATATAGCGCTGCAAATACTCAGCAGTAATCGGATTATGTAGGACATAATCAGCCACCCGACTATCCAAACCGGTTAAATTTTTTAACTCCGGCACATAAAAGGGATTTGGCAGGAAGCGCACGTCCACCACCATATCTGCATCAATAGGTATACCATGCTTAAAGCCAAAGCTGATAATTGAAATATGAATCCCCGGAACGTCGCTATCCGCACCGAAAAGCGCAGCCAAATGCTCGGCTAGGGTCTGTGGCTTTAAGTCCGTGGTATCGATAATCACATCCGCCTGACCGCGCAGGTTGGATAAGAGTTGGCGCTCTTCTTTAATACATTCAGTAATCGTGCTGTTTTCTTTTGCCAGAGGATGCGGACGGCGATTTTCCTTATAGCGCCGCACAATAGCAGCATCGGTTGCCTCTAAAAAGAGAATACGCACATCTATACCATTGGCCCGCAGCTCAGCTAAGCCAGCCTCAACCTCGGGCAGAACGGAAGCGCCGCCTCGGATATCCGCCACAATGGCCATGCGCGGCAAATTTTGGTTGGATAAACGCATACCCTCTACCAGTTTGACAAATAAGGCTGGCGGTAGGTTGTCCACACAAAAATATCCCATATCCTCTAAGGCCATAACAGCCCTAGATTTTCCCGCGCCGCTCATGCCTGTTATCAGCAATATTTTATTGCCAGAATCTCTTATCAAAGATGGCTTTGTTTGCTTTGTCTGCTTAAGCGACATACAATCACCTCCATCAGCTGGCTGATGTTTGATTCATTTCGCCTTCTACTGTGATTTTCCTGCATTTAGCCGCAGATAGGCATAGAGAGCCTCGGCAACATTCCGATTCATTTTCGGAGCAGCCGCCAGCTCCTCCACGGAGGCAGCGCGGATGTTTTTCACAGAGCCGAAAGTTTTGAGCAAAGATTTACGTCTTTCAACCCCAATACCAGGCGCTCCATCCAACACGGAAGCAACCTGACCTTTGCCGCGCAGCTCCCGGTGAAAGGTAATGGCAAAGCGGTGCGCCTCATCACGCAGACGCTGCAACAGCTGCAAGCCTTCGCTCTCAAAGGGCAGAACAATGGGCTCAGACTGCCCAGGTACAAAAATTTCTTCCTCTCGTTTTGCCAGGGAGATAATCGCCGGTACAACAGCGCCAATCTCTTTCAGCCTATCACACACCGCATGCAACTGCCCTTTACCGCCATCAATCACCAGCAAATCCGGAAAATCCGCAAAGTCGTCGGTTTTTCCCTGCTCCTTCTGCTTCCAACCATGCCGCCAGCGCCTTTCCAGAACCTCCTGTAAGGCGGCAAAATCGTTGCTGCCTTCCAGCGTTTTAATTTTAAAACGGCGGTATAACTTGGGCGCTGAAGCTCCATTAATAAAAACCACCATGGAGCCCACCATATACGTACCCTGTACATGACTGATATCATAGCACTCAATGCGGCGCGGCGCAGCAGAAAGGCCCAAAACTGTACGCAAATGCTCTAAGCCCGCGGCATTTTTTCTTTCCCTGCGCACTGAGGATTCGAGATAATTGAATAACACCATGCGGGCATTCTCTTCCGCCAGCCGCATCAGACGCTTCTTATCACCTCGCTGTGGGATGGACAACTCTACCTTATGTCCACATTGGCCTGATAACATATCAGCCAACAGCGGTGCCTCTTCCGACAAGGCATTGCAATACAGCGTGCGGGGCAAAAACTGACCGCCGCCATAATACTCGGCAATAAAACGCTCCATCAGCAGCCCATCCATGCCTGTACTAGCATTGGTCAGGAAAAAATGCTCTCTACCCACCACATTGCCGTTACGAATATTAAACAACATGACCACAGCCTGGTCTTCTGCCGCAGCCACTGCTAAAATATCATAATCGCCAATGCCCGTAGCGCAATCCATATGCTGCTGCTCCTGAATGGATTCCAGCGCCACAATCCGGTCACGGTGAGTTGCAGCATCTTCAAAACGTAAATCCTGCGCCGCCTCTTCCATCAGCTGCTGCTCTCTCTCAATTAACGACTTGGTCTTTCCCTGCAAAAACAAAGACACGCCCTCTACAATTTCCATATATGCTTCGCGTGAGATAT
>CALXSV010000020.1 GCA_944391235.1 uncultured Clostridia bacterium
GGCCCATCTCCAGGCCTGTGCGGGTTACAAAGCTATTTAAAGCCATGTTCTGGCTTTTGAAGGGTGCAACCCGCCAGCCATCCTGTTTAAAAATGCGGCACAAGCCCGCGCAAAGCAGGCTTTTTCCCACATTGGACATGCTGCCTTGGATCATAATGCATTTTGCCATTTACAGAATCTCCCCCATGCTGCGGATTAAGCGAACATTATCCGTATGACTGCGCACAGCAATGCGGTAGTCAGCAGGCGTTAAGCCGCGATAATTGGCGCAGCTGCGCAAAAGAAAGCCGCGCTGCTGCATCAAGGCGCCCAATTCTGGTATGGGCGAACGAAAAAGTAGATAATTGGCTTGCCCCGGCCACACGCGACACCCCAGCCGGCTTAAAGATTCCTGCAAAAAGGGGCGTTCCTCTGCAATTAAGGCGCGCAGCTGCTGCACATAGTCCCTCTCCCTTAAGGCGGCGGTACCGGCGGCTTGGGCAACCGTAGAGACAGGCCAAGGCTGACCACATCGCTGCATCCTGCCTAACAAAGCCTGGTTCGCGGACAGGCAATAGCCCAATCTTAAACCAGCCATGGCGTACAGCTTGGTAAAAGAGCGCAGGATGATCAGGTTCGGACAGGTTTTCAGCCAGGCTTGCAGGCTATGAGACTGCGGATCAGCTAAAAAATCAATAAAGCACTCATCCACAATCAACATGGTACCGCACTGCGCGCATTTTTCCATAATGCGCAGCAACAGGGCACGCTCTGTACAAATGCCAGTGGGATTGTTGGGCTCGCACAATACCAGTGCGGAGACCTGCGGTGTAATCCACTGTAAAATATTACTGGTAATGCGGAAATCCCGCTCCTCAGATAAAGCGTAGTAAAGCAGCTGGCTGTCGCACAGGCGGGCCGCCTGCTCATATTCAGCAAAGCACGGCGCCAACAGCAGTATTTTTTCAGGCCGCAAAACCAGCATCAGGCGGAAAATAAGATCCGCCGCGCCATTACCGCACACAATCCACTCCATATCTACCTGCAAGTGCTTGGCTAAGGCTTCACGCAATTCCCAGCAACGGGGATCCGGATAGCAATCTGCCATTTGTAGCGCCTGCATGGCCGCCGTTCGCACGCCCTCTGGCATACCCAGAGGACTGATGTTTGCGGAAAAATCGACTGCCATTCTACCATACTGCCGCAGATAAGCGGCCCAGTCGCCGCCATGTATCAGCTCCATTGCCTGTATCCTTTCTTTCTCTGTAGTCTTAAACCGCTATCCAGCATATGCTTCGAATCCCTGCGCATAATATAAGTCCTGCTACACTGGCGACTTTCATCATACGGTTAGCAAGCAGAATATCCGCAGCCTCCACTGCCCGATCCGCATCGCCAATAGTAGACTTTTTATATAGCTTTCCAAAATAGTAGGCGTCTCCACCCAATTGAACGCCCAGAGCGCCGGCCATGGCTGCCTCCGTCTGCGCAGAATTAGGGCTGGCATGCTTACGTTTATCGCGCCGCCAAATGCGATAGGCGTGGGCTGCATTCTGTCCACTCAGCCCAGCAGCAGCAATCAGAAGCAAGGCGGCTAGACGGGCTGGCAGATAATTGGCAACATCATCCAGCCGGGCTGCAAAACGGCCAAAGTACAGATACCTTGCATTCTTATATCCCAGCATGCTGTCCATAGTATTGATGGCCTTATACAGCAGTCCGAGCGGCGCGCCGCCGATCAGCAAATAGCACAGCGGTGCCATTACGCCATCGCAGAAGTTTTCTGCTACTGTCTCAATGCTGGCCTTACACACCGCCTCAGCATTCAGCTGCTGCGTATCGCGGCCGACTATTTGAGATACAGCCTGGCGAGCTGCCGGCAAGTCCTGCCTATCCAGCGCGTCGTACACCCTAGCGCTGGCCACAGCTAGCCCCTTAACCGCCAGACACTGCCAGCACCATATGCTTTGCAGGCCAAAGGCCAGAAGCGGGTGCACAAGTCTGCACAAAAAAAGTGCGCAAGTGGACAACACAAAGCTGAGCGATAGCAACAATATGGCCAAAAGCGCTCCAGAAAAAAGCTGCCACCGATTGCTTTGCGGGAAGATTTTTCGCAGCACACTTTCTAAAGCCCGAATAGCCTTTCCCATGTAAACTACGGGGTGCGGCATCCAGTCCGGATCGCCCAGAAGCCAATCCAGAATAAATCCACATAAAACAGCCAGCACAATCTCCATGCTCATTCCTTTGCAAAACATAGATTTTTTATATGGCGCAGCACCTGTTCCCGCTGCCATTTCCTGTAGGTAGTTTGCAGCAAATAGCCGGCTCCGTTTGCTGCCTGCCACTGATAATAATCACGGTGCGGTCGGGCAAAACGCTCTAAAATCGCCATTTGCGTCCCTCCGTGCGCCACTATCACCACTTGTCGCTGGTCCTGTCTGATCTGCTCTTGCAGCAGCTGCGCAAAAGCCTGACAGGTTCGCTGGCAAAATTCAGCGCGCGTTTCTCCACCTGGGCAGCGAATCTCACAATTGCTGTTTAGCCAGGCCACATAGGCGGCGTCGCCCTGCATCTCCAGGTATGTACGGCCTTCAAAGCTGCCCAGGCACATCTCACGGAAATCCTCTATAACCTGCTGTCGGGACAGAGGAAAGAGAATGCGCGCTGTTTGACGGGCACGAAGCAGCGGCGATACATAGACAACATCCGGCGCAAAATCCGCTGTGCGGAGGGCTGCCCGCCCCTGCTCACTCAGAGGAATATCCAGGGTACCGGTATAGCGATTATCTGCATTATAAGCAGTTTGCCCATGACGAAGCAGAATAACGTTGATCACGCGTTTCATTTGAGCGTCTCCGCTATGCCATACCAGATGCGAATTACCCGCTGGGCACGCTGCGCCAGCAAACAGTTCAAGCGGCCGGCTGCCTCACGCAGGGCCCGCTCCTCCGCATCAATAGGCACAACGCCGCAGCCCATTTCCGTGGCAATAACAATCTCTTTGCGCGACAGCTGCTCTGCCAGCAGGCCTAAATCCGGCTGCTGCGCCAGCATATGATGGATATCATAGACAACTGGACCGCCACTGCAGGTAGCTTGGGCAAAGGCCTCTGCTGGATAGCCCAGCACCTTGCGCACGTATTCACGTTTCCCTGCCGCATATGGACCAAAGATAAAAATCATATTATCCCTCCATGTACTGCGCTGCTACCAAGGCAAGCAGCATAGCCAATTCACAAACCTGCAAAAACCAGCCTGCTAGATCTCCGGACAAACCGCCGAATTTGGCAATCAAACGCAGCCGGTAATAGGCAAATACCAAAACAGCGGCCACGCACATTGCCAGGCCACGGACCCCACAAAACAATAGGGCTAGCGCAACAAGCACAAGGGATAAGAGGAGTAGAAAGTATTTCACCCTGCCCCTGTGGGAAGCGCTGGCAAAGGTATAGGCCAGACCCGTATCTTTTGCCAGCGGAAAGGAGGCTACGGCCAACCCGGAGAGTGAGCGGCTCAGCATAAAGGCCAGCACAAAAGCAAATAAGGTCTGTGTGTGCATGTGCAGGGCGGTACAGCAGGCAAAATACAGCAGCAAATAGCAGACCACTGCGATTACTGCAAAGGCGCCAATATGTGGATCCTGAAGAATCTGCTGTTTTTTTTCTACTGATGCGTGGCTGGCCAAAGCATCACAGGTATCGCAGTAGCCGTCCAGATGAATCCCCCCGCTGACGATAATCGGGAGAAGACAGCAGCCGACTGCAGGTAAGAGCCCGGTCAGATCCCATAACCTGCACAGTAGGCACCAGCCCCACAGCAGGCCACCGCTAAGTAGACCAATCAGCGGAAACGCGCACAAAACATAGCGCATGTTCTGCCTGCTCCACGCTGGCTGAGGCAGGGGGAGGATAGAAAACATGGAGAACGCAATCGCAATGCTTTTAAGAATCTTGATAGCGTTCACCTCCCTTATGCCAAATGGCCAAACCCACGCTAACTTCAACTGCACAATCCGCAGCAGCTACCAAATCCCGGTTCAGGCGCGCCAGAAGCTGCATATAGCGGATGGTATCCACATCATAGTTTAGGCCCGCGCAATGCAATTCATTGCTGACCACCAGCAAGTGCCGGCACTGCTTGCGCAGAGAATGGATTCCCATGCGGATTTCAGCCAGCGCCTGCTCCTCGCCCGCAGACTGGGGGTGGTAAAGCGTATTAGCCAGTAAATTGCTCATACATTCCAGCAGTACAAGACTGTTTTGCGGTACCCAAACACGCGAAAGTCCCGTATAGCACTCCACAGTAGAGAACTGCTTTGCGCTGCGCAAAGCCCGGTGACGGGCAATTTTCTGCCAGCACTCTGCATCAAAGGGCTGCATGGTTGCGATATAAAGGCGGGGGGACCCGGTCAGAGAAAGAGCCAAATCCTCAGCAAACTGGCTTTTTCCACTGGCACTGCCACCGATAATAACAATAAACACGGTTTCTCCTTTTATTGTGGAACATACTGCTCAATGTGCAAATCATCAAAGGTACTGCCCTGATAAACCGCATAAGCCATATCCAGTATGGGCAGCGCGCACAACGCGCCTGTACCCTCGCCCAAGCGCAAGCCAGCCTGAATTAGAGCCGGCAAGCCCAAGGCCTGCAGAGCGATTTGTCCGCCCGGCTCCGCGGATAAATGGCTGGCCAGTAGGGCCTTTTCTGCAGCGGGGCAGATTCGTACTGCACACAGAGCGGCCACGGCAGAAATAAGGCCATCAATCAACACAGGGATTTTATACAAAGCAGCGCCAAGGAACACCCCAGTCAGACCCGCTATATCAAAACCGCCCAGCTTTCTAAGCACATCCAGCGCATCGGCAGGATTAGGCTGGTTCACAGCAATGGCTCGCTCAATAGCGGCCAGCTTACGCTGGTAGCCCGCAGCCGACAGCCCAGCGCCTTTTCCCGTCACCTGCCCGGGAGGGCAGCCTGTCAATACAGCTAAAACCGCACTGGCAGTGGTGGTATTGCCAATGCCCATTTCTCCGGTTAGCAAAAGCTTTGTGCCCTGCGCCGCCTCCTGCTGTACCAGTTGAATTCCGGTTTGCAGGGCCTGCATAAGCTGCTCCTGACGCATGGCTGGTCCCTGGGTAATATCTGCTGTGCCATTGCCAATACGCCGGTTTAATACGCCGGGAATGGGCGAAAAATCCTTTATTCCCATATCCACAGCAAGCACCTGACAGCGAGCACATCGGGCCATTTGACAGGCATTGCTACGGCCTGCGGCAAAAGCCCGTGCCACTGCAGCAGTCACCTCGCTTCCCGTCTGACTTACGCCCTGCGCTACGACACCGTTATCTGCGCACAAAACGAACAGGGTGCGACTATCAATCGAGTAGCGTGCATTTCCAGTAAGCGCGGCAATTTTTTCTACAGCAGCCTCCAGCAGTCCCAAACTGCCCAAAGGTTTGGCCACCTGATCCCAAAGGCAGCGCGCCTGCCTGCGTGCAGCCTCATCGGCCGCCCCTATGGTATGCAGTTGTTGTTGTATATTCATAGCTTTCTCCAGAAAAGTACATGCAAAAAGATAAAACCCCTTTTCCGCAGGAAAGGGGATAGCAAACCAAGCAGCTTATTCCAGCTGCTTTTTTTACATCGACCAAAGATTCCGTTGGCTATGTAATGTGCCTTTGCTGCTATGGCAGCAAAGACTATGCGAACCAGGCCGGTCTTCTGGCTTGGATATCATTGCCCACAGTCGCCTTCCCATTTTATTTAAACAGTGGCCTGTATACTGCGGCTCTATCCTTACAGCGGCGGCTCCGCGCAGGATTTACACCTGACTTCCCTTCTGCCACTATGCGGTAGCAGCAAGCCGGATTCGATTTTGCGCGCAGCACAAACTCACAAAACCTGCGCTATCTCTATTGTATAGCAACTTACCCCCTTAAGTCAATTTGAAAACGAGGGAAGAGTTCTGCACAACGGAAAAAATGCTCCTGTTTGCACAGCAAAACAGGAGCAAGTAGATTCCTATGTTGTTTCAAAATAGCAATAGCCTTAGGCCAGGGCAATTCCCAAGGCAATACAGGCCATTTTTCCCTGCGCATCCGGCGCTTCAAAGCAAATAACGCTATCACAAGCCAATTGCGCGCCATCCTT
>CALXSV010000021.1 GCA_944391235.1 uncultured Clostridia bacterium
TTTCATATCATCTCTGTTATAACTAAGGCAAGAGATGAGCCACTCCCTGTCGCTGATAATTGTACTTGAGAGCAAAGCCATCGCTGCTAGAGGAAAGCAGGAACCGACTGAATAGGTACTTAGGAAACCCAAGACAGCCCCTGAGCCGCGAAAGCGTGCGGGAAATTCAAGAAACAGCAAATCATCTTCTATCAGCGGGTTTGAAAGCAGCAGCCGCGGAAAAGATTGGCCGCAGCCGATTTTCCCGGTATAAAAGTATTCAAAAGAGGCTCCATCTAATTTCTCTGAGGAATATGTGTAGATGGCCGCATGGGTCTTACTCTCGTTGTAGCATAATTGATGCACTCTAAGGATCGGCGCTTTTGCGTGGGAAAAGTACGTATATATGTACTCCTGCCGCATATTTTCCATGGAAATTTGGTTGGCAGAACCACTTGTGATCAGTAGGTTTGATGCGTTCCAGTAGTTGTCAATGAGCGCGCCGATAGAAACACCCAGCGCATTACTGATCTGCTGAAGTGTCAGCAAATCGATAGAAATCTCACCCCGCTCATATTGAGAAAGGACGGATTTACTTCTGTGCAAAATAGTGGCAAAAGACTCCAGCGTATAGCCTTGCAATTTTCTAAAATAGCGGATTTTTGCACCCACTTCTTTGCAAATATTGATTTCATTCATCGCACATCCCCCCAACAATTCCATTTCAAACGGAAATCTGCTAAAATACACAAATAAAATATTTTGTTTCTTTGACTTTTTAATTATAATGGACTGTTAATTCCGGTGCAAGCGGAATTTTTGAATCACAAATCCGGCGAAGCAGGAATTTGCAAAATTGCCTCCTCTTTGTGAAAAATATATGATAAGGACATCCTAAAACATGGAGGCAATTATAATGATTGTATTAAAAAACTGTCGTCTTATCCCATACCTGACGGATGGATACAGCAATCCCACCGCAGACATTTTTATTGACGGCAAACACATCCAAGGAATCTATCCCTGTGGAACACAATCTTGTGAAGATGCTGAGTGCTATGATCTGAACGGCAAAACGGTGATCCCGGGTTACTTTGACCTGCATGCACATTTGATGTTTACCAACCAGAACTGGGAGTATTTAATGCACCGCAGTGAGAGCACATATGTAATGGACAGCGCCGCTTACGCCAAGACTTATCTGAAATTGGGTTACACCACCATCCGTGATGCTGGCAATGACTATTATGCCTCTGTAACCGTACGCGACAACATCAACAGCGGCGTTCTGACCGGCGCACGTGTTATCACCTCTGGCAAAATTCTGACACCCACTACACGGGGCAACTCCAGCTTTGGAACGCTCTATAAGGAAATTGACGGTGCAGACGCCATGCTGAAGGCCTGCCGTGAGGAGTGTGCCGCAGGGGTCGATTTTATCAAATATATGTGCACAGGGGCGATGCTGAATCTTGGCGGCGTACCTGGTCAGATTGTAACCACACCCGAAGAGCTTCGCGCTATTGTGGCAGCAGCGGAAGGACTTGGGACCTATGTTGCCGCACATTGCCACGGCACGTTGGGGATCAAAGAAGCCATCAAGGCCGGCGTCCGCACCATTGAACACGCCTCCTATATGGATGAGGAGTGTGTGGAGCTGATCCTCAAGCGTGGGAATGATATTTGTACAGTTCCTACGTTTGCGGTGGCGTATTCGTTAGTTTCTGAGCTCTCTGGCCCCGTTGTTCCTGAATTTAAGAGCAAGACGGAAGATGGTATCGCACATATGGCGCAGGGTATTCACCTCTGCCAGGCCGCTGGCATCACGATTGGTTTCGGTACCGATCTGGATATGGAAAATGCGGCGAGATATCCGGGCATCGAGTTTCAGGCAAGAGCATGCTCAATTACTCCACGAACCAGAACTATATCCAGCAAATGGTCAGTGCAAAAGACACAGGAACTGCAAAATTCGGTGCGCTCTTCACTGCCGGTTTCTATGTGATCATTTCAATGGCATTAGGATTGATTGGAATAGCTGCCTATGTGCTTTTACCTGGAATAGAAGATTCTAACATGATATTTGCAACCATGCTGGTCCGCTTCTTCCCTCACGGCCTGCTGGGCATAGGGCTGGCCGCTGTATTTGCGGCAACAATATCCACCGGAACATCAATGCTGCACGCGACGGCAACACTCATTGTCAACGATATCTATGTTCCGCTTGGGAAGTCAGAGCGAAATGATCAAAGTATATTGGTAACCAGTCGCATTTGTGTTTTTGCCGTGGCACTGTTCGCATTGAGCATATCGATGTTCTCCAGCAATATTGTAAATATTTGCTATATTGGTGGCTTGTTCTACGGTGTTTCTGCCTTTGTTCCAATGGTGTTAGGATTGTACTCCAAATTTGTCACAGGCAAAGCTGTGCTGATAAGTATGGTCATGACTGTTGTGCTGAGTTTGTTGTGGGAGTATTTTCCATCTTTTCGTATCAGTGCGCTTGCACAGATTCCGTCCAATGTCTTTGGACTGGCTGTCAGCGCAGGGACGATCTGCATCATATCGGTGCTTACAAATAAGGTAAGAAAGAATGAAGGCCATGTTTAAAACGAAAAAATTTGGCGTAATTCTATTATATACTCATCCCTCCGCTAAAAGCAACGGCCGGGCATCCGTGCGCTCCGCATCGGTATGATATTCGGATGAAAGTGATGGAAACGCTGCCATAGCCGCGTTTACCCACCCGTGGGTGGGACAAGCAGAGCACCTGGCTTGCCGCAAGCGGCAGCCTGGCGCATTTGCGGGCGTGGCCCGCACCCACTTTGGGGGAGAGAGGTGGACACCCCACAGGAAGGCCTCCGTTGCGGCCGTGTCGCCCCTGTGTGCCGGTTTCAGGAGGGAGGTAGGTAAACCCCGCCCATTCAGGGGCTTGTAAGTGGAAGATATTTCCTAAAAGGCTATCAGACAGAATACCCACATAAAAACTCGGAGTAAGAACGCCTCCAGGGAGCCCCTATCAGGCCCTTTGGGGGCATTCGGTTTTAGTGCTAAA
>CALXSV010000022.1 GCA_944391235.1 uncultured Clostridia bacterium
TTGAACCGTAGGGCGCGCGACCAGGCGGAAGAGGAATCTGTACTTTTGCCGGCAGCAGATCCAGAGCTGCTTACATCAGAGGACCCTGTAAATTCGGATTCGAGCCTGGGAGCGGATTTGGCGGCACAGCGCGGATCAGCCTATCATAGGGTATTAGAGTTGCTTGATTTGCAGGACGTATCCATGGAAGGCCTATCTCGCCAGTGCCTGGCTATGCAGCATTTGCTGGATATACATCAACTGGATCTAGCCCGCCTGGCGCATTTTTTTGCCAGCGATTTGGGGCAGCGTTATTGCCGGGCTACTCGCGTGGAGCGTGAACGTCCTTTTACTTATTTATTGCCAATTGCCGGGGAGGCAGAGATTATGGTACAGGGGGTACTGGATGCTGCTTTTTATGAAGATGGTGCTTGGGTTTTGCTTGATTATAAAACAGGAGGCTGGGGAAAAAGCGAACAAGAAATTGCTGCCCAGTATCGGGAACAGCTTTATTATTATCGGCAGGCTATTGAGCGCTTATGGGGCCAGCCTGTTAAAGAATGTTGGTTATGTATGCTAGATTTGGAAAGAAATATTCTGTTGTAGGCAGCATCTAAGCTCGCTTTAGTCTTTTAAAGTATTAGCTTGACTATGTGATGCTACTTGTGCTATAATTCGTTTCGTTAAACAAATAATAAACAGAGGTGCTACAAGAATGAAAAAATTGCTTATCATTATGCTGGCTCTGATGCTGGTTGTAGCTCTTGTCGCAGGCTGCGGCGAGAACGACAACAATACGGATCCGACCACGAATGACACCACGGACACCAATGATACCACTACTGCGGAGAGAACTACCTTTACGGTTGGCTTTGATGCAGAATTCCCGCCTTACGGTTACATGGATGAAAACGGCGAGTATGTTGGTTTTGACCTCTCCTTGGCCGCTGAGGTTGCCGAACGTAATGGTTGGGAGCTGATTCTTCAGCCCATCGATTGGAATGCCAAGGATATGGAGTTGAACGCTGGTACCATCGATTGCATCTGGAACGGTTTTACCATGAACGATCGTGAAGATCTCTACACTTGGTCCGATGCTTATGTAGATAATACCCAGGTCTTTGTTGTGAAAGCAGATAGCGGTATTACTACCAAGGCTGATCTGGCTGGTAAAATTGTCGCTGTTCAGGATGATTCCTCTGCACAGACTGCTCTGGAATCTGAAGACAATGCGGAATTGACTGCCTCCTTTGCTACGTTGGATGTAGTTGGCGATTACAACACTGCTTTCCTGAATCTGGAAGCTGGCTCTGTTGACGCTGTTGCTATGGATATTGCTGTTGCTCAATATCAGATGGAAGCCCGCGATGGTGAATTTGTTATTTTGGAAGAATACATTTCCAGTGAGCAGTATGGCATTGGCTTCAAACTGGGTAACACCGAACTGCGCGATCAGGTTCAGGCTACTTTGGATGAAATGATGGCGGACGGCACTTTCATGCAGATTGCTGAACAGTGGGGTCAGCAGGACATGGTTATCGTCAAGGAAGCGGCTGAATAAAAGCAGACAAAAATAGATACGCTTGATATGGCGGATATTTCTATCCGCCATATTTTTGCATAGGAGCACGTTTATGGAAACCTTTTTCGCCATTACTGTACAGCTCAGCAAAGGCATGAGCACATCTCTGCAGATTTTTGCTTTAACTTTGCTGTTTTCTATTCCTCTGGGCCTATTTGTCGCCTTCGGCCGCATGTCTAAGCATGGCTTGCTGCGTGGTATAACCAAAGTTTATATTTCAATCATGCGTGGTACGCCGCTTATGCTGCAATTGTATGCTGTGTACTTTGGTCCATTTATTCTTTTTGGTTTGCCTCTGACCATTCAATATCGTGCTACGGCCACCATTATTGCCTTTTCTATTAATTATGCTGCCTATTTTGCAGAGATTTACCGTGGCGGTATTGAGTCTATGCCCAGTGGACAATATGAGGCAGCGGAGGTACTGGGGCTGGGGAAGGTACATACCTTTGTGCGCATTATTTTGCCGCAGGTAATTAAACGCATATTGCCTTCCATAACAAATGAAATTATTACGCTGGTTAAAGATACTTCTTTAGCCTATGCCATTGCATATACGGAAATGTTTACCCTGGCCAAGCAGATTTCTTCAGCCCGTGGTTCATTAGTTCCCGTATTTGTCGCCGGCCTGTTTTATTATATATTTAATTTTGTTGTTGCTTTCATTATGGAGCGGGTAGAAAAACGCCTTAGTTATTATGAAATTAAGTAGGTGAATCAATGAAGCTGGTAGAAATTAAAAATTTAAGCAAAAGCTTTGATGGCGTTGAGGTGATTCGCGATATCAGTTTTGATGTGGAGCAAGGCGATGTAGTGGCTATTATCGGCAGCTCTGGCAGTGGTAAGACTACCTTACTGCGCTGCGCTACCATGCTGGAAAGGGTGTCCGGCGGCTCTATTTATTACCATGGAGACTGTATGGTGGAAACCATTAATGGTAAAATTCAGTATGCATCACGCGATAATCTGAAGAAAATCCGTCGGCATTATGGCTTGGTCTTCCAAAATTTTAATCTTTTCCCGCATATGTCTGTACTAAACAATATTTTGGAGGCCCCGGTGAAAGCCTTTCGGCAGCCTAAAGAGGAAACACGGGAAATGGCGATGAAGTTGTTGGCACAGATGGGACTGGAGGATCGGGCAGATGCTTATCCCTGTCAGCTCTCAGGCGGGCAGCAGCAGCGCGTTGCTATTGCCCGTGCGCTGGCCATGCAACCGGATGTATTATATTTTGACGAGCCAACCAGTGCACTGGATCCGGAGTTGACCGGTGAAGTTCTAAAATCGATTAAGGATTTAAAACAGCAGGGCCGTACTATGATTATTGTTACCCATGAAATGGAATTTGCCCGTAATGTGGCTGATCGTATTATCTACATGGCTAATGGTGTGATTGAGGAGATGGGTACGCCGGAACAGATTTTTAATAACCCACAAAGTGAAAAAACAAAATCCTTTTTGGGGCGTACACTCTATTAGAAAGCACCTAAGAAAATTTACTGGTAAAAATTAAAAAAACAGCCAATTATTTTGGCTGTTTTTTTGTTCAGATAAGGACATAATAGCATCAGGAGGTGAAAACAATGCGTAAAATTAAATGTCTGGTAGAGGAATGCCAGTATAATGATGCGTACTTTTGTGAGGCAGACGAGATTGAAGTTTGCTCCTGCGGTACCAACCATGTGCAGTGCGCAGACCAGACTGCCTGTCGTACTTTCCGTGAAAAGAGCGGCTGCAAATGCGAATAAGTATTAAAAGTTAAGATCAACAAAAGGGTATGGCGGGAAGAGGCTATACCCTTTTGTTATCCCTAAAATCACATTGCCCGCTGTATGTGTGGGCATTATTTCTCCTCAGGTGCTATCGCCAGACTTGCATTTTCTGCGATTTCATCCTCAGCCGCGTCATAGCTCCATGCTTCTCCGGGATTTAAAACAATACATTTGCTATGAATGCGCGATTCTAGCTGTTTTTTGAATCGGTAGGCATCCTGCTTTATTGCGGGGAAAGTGGAATAGTGCATGGGAATTACATAGGTGGGCTTAAGCCAGTGCGCAGCAGTGATAGCATCGCTCGGCCCCATCGTATAAAAATCACCAATCGGCAAAAGCGCAGTAAAAATATTGTAGCGTTGAATAACCATGCTCATATCACCAAATAGCGCAGTATCTCCCGCATGATACAAATTTCCGGTTTTATCCTCAATAACAAAACCGCAGGCAGTACCACAGGGCAGTACCCGACCGTTGTCGGTAAGAGAATTGCCATGAATGGCCTGCGTCATAATAATGGGTACACCTTTGATTATAACACGTCCCCCTGTATTCATCCCCACTGTACCAATTCCATGCGTGTCCAGTGCGTTTAGCAAATCTACCTGCGCCACCAAGGTCGCACCGCTGTTGCGCGCAATAGTAAGTGCATCACCCAGGTGGTCATTATGTCCATGGGTAACCAAAATAAGGTCAGGGTGAAAATCTTCAGGCTGCTTTTGGCAGCGGGGATTTTCTGAAATATAGGGGTCGATAAGAATGTTCACCCCATTTACAATCACAGTAAAGCAGGCATGTCCTTCAAATACCAGTTGCATATGCGCACCTCTTTTCTGTTCACCTGATATCCATTTTTTTCATCATATCATAGGAAAGGCTAACAGTAAAGAATGACCCATAAAAATAAGCAAAATAATGCCAGACCAACCAGTATTGTTGGGTTAAGCAGCAGGGATATGACCAGCATCAATGCAACCAGGGCGAGAATGAGGTTGGATACGTTTTCCAAAAAAGAGCTATCCAGGGCTTTAGAAAGCTGTTTTTTACATTTTTTTCCGAATTCTCCCATGAGATCACCCACCTTTTTCCTTTAATACAGTATATGCAGAGAAAAAAAAATGGTGCTAAAAAGTTGCAATCGACAGAAAATTGCGTTATTCTGTTCTTATGAAAAAGCTTACGAAAAAACAGAAAAACGATATCCTATCTATTTTAGAGCAGACTTACCACGGTACAGCCTCAGCTTTGCAGTTTGATAGTGTGTGGCAGCTGGCCGTAGCGGTTATCCTATCCGCACAAACTAATGATAATCAGGTCAATAAGATTACCCACGATTTGTTTGCTGCCTATCCGGATGCACAGTCTATGGCAAAGCTGGAGCCTGAGCAATTAGAGCCTCTTATTTCCACCTGTGGCTTATATCACAATAAGGCTAAGAATATCATTGCCACAGCCCGTATTGTTACAGAGCAATACGATGGCTGTTTGCCTGCGGATAAGCAGTTGTTAACGCAATTGCCAGGCATTGGCGGTAAAACGGCTAATGTTATTTTAGCTGTAGGTTTTGGCATACCTGCGTTGGCGGTGGATACGCATGTTCAGCGGGTGTCCAATCGCCTTGGTTTAGCGCAAAGCAAAACTCCGGAGCAGACGGAGGCCCAGTTGTGCGCATTAATTCCCCGTGAGAAGTGGGCTGATGCGCATCATTGGCTGATTTGGCATGGCCGTAAACTCTGTACTGCACGCAATCCTAAGTGTAATCTCTGTCCGCTGTCCAGTCTGTGTCCTTCTCGAGAAGATTCGTGATTCGCTGTTTTGTTGAAAAGCTCTTTTCCTGCTTTTCCTTTTTCTAAGCCTATAGCAAAGAGGCCTGTATATTCAGTACGATACTGGATATACAAGCCTCTTTTATGTGTTTTACATAACGGAGAGGGCATTTATGGAGCATAGCGGATAAGATTATCCACTTTGTCAGCAATGGAAGAAAGCCACGGCAATGGCTCCCGGGCCTGCATGCGTACCAATGGTACTGCCGATGGTAATACCTTGCGGCAGACTTGTTTTTCCCTTCCACAGCGCTTCGCTATCGGCAATATATTTCTGTAGCAGGGCGTCGCTCAGTCCGGTATAGCCTAAGAGCAGGGGAAGCGAGAAATCTACGCCGCCTTTTTCTTGAATCATTTTTGTCAGCATATTGTTGCCGTGCCGAGAGCCGCGCGCTTTACCCAGAATCGCTACTTCTCCATTCTCAATGGCAATGACCGGTTTGATGGATAATACGCCGCCAGCCAAAGCTGCTGCTGCAGATATTCTTCCGCCACGCTTAAGATACTCCAAGGTATCCAGTAGGGCAATCAAACAAATTTCCTTTTTCTTTCGGTTTAGCATATCCACGATTTCTGTAATCGGCAATCCCTGTTCAATCAGTTGCTTGGCATAAAGAATGAGGATTTGTTCGCCGATGGTAACATTTTCGCTATCTACAACAAAGATTTTTCCGGCAAATTCCTCCGCAGCAATTACAGCGCTGCGGTATGTACCGGATAATTTGCTGGAAAGGGTGATAACAATTGCGATATCCCCCTGGGCAACCACCTTTTCATATGCCTGCGCAAAGGCAAAGGGTGCCAGCTGTGATGTGGTAGGCAATACATCGCTTTCTACTAGTTTCTCGTAAAAGGATTGCGGCGAAAGGGTTACTCCATCCAGATATTCTTCATTGCCGAACATAGTGGTTAAGGGCAATACGGTAATCAGTGGACCTGAGCAAAGATCCGAAGCAGAGTCGGTAATTATTTGAATAGTCATTGTATCCTCCTAAAATTATTTGAAGTTCTTTTCTTGCTTGTTTTTCTATCTTTAATCAAGAATTCTTACAATGAATAGAGATAGATTACAGTATATATAGTTTCTCCTCGGAAAGTACAAACCCTTTTTTACGGTAAGCGATACCTATCTATATGCTTGGTTTGGTCGCATAAAAAATTTTCATGAAAATTCGTGGAAAAGTTTACACAATGTTTTTTTATATGCTACAATAATTATTAAAGAGAATTTGGACGAAAGAAAGGAATAAGCATGCTGAATACCATACTTTTTGACCTTGACGGGACTTTGCTTCCGTTTATTGAAAAAGAATTTATTCACAGCTATTTTGAAAGATTGACTAACTGTGTCGTGCCACTGGGCTATGAGAAGGAGAATTTCATTAAGGTGTTGTGGGCTGGTACGATGGACATGATTGCCAATACGGGTGAGAAATCCAATCGCGATGCCTTTTGGGAGAAATTTTGCGCCCTGCTTGGCGCAGATGCCATGCAATTAGAGACAGTTATTGATGAATTTTATGGCAATGATTTTGATAGGGTTCGCGAGGTTTTGCGTGAAAGCCGCGATTGCGCGCCTTTGATTCGCAGTTTGAAGGACAAGGGCTATACTCTGGTGCTGGCTACGAACCCCATTTTTCCTACTGTCGCTGTACATACTCGCCTGGGTTGGGTAGGTTTGCAGAGTGAGGCCTTTGATCATATTACTACTTATGAAAATAGCTGTTTTGCCAAGCCAAATCCTGAATATTACCGGGCTATATTAAGGCAGATCCATAAACAGCCGGAAGAATGCGTGATGCTGGGCAATAATCCCTCTGATGATGGCAGCGCGGAGCAGGCAGGAATAAAAAGCATTCTAATTACGGATTATTTGCAAAATGATAATAATCTACCGCTTACGCAAGAGCAGATGTGCTTTACCGAGATGGTGCAGTGGCTGGAAAGTTTACCTGCACTGAAGTAATTTTTTATAAAAGGTTTAGTCTACTTCCGTTCATGTAAAAAATCTCCCCACTCCTAACTATGGAATGGGGAGATTTTGGCATTCTTTACTAACCTTTTTAATTGTTTTGATGAGTTCTGGTGGCTACTTTTTCGGCAGCATCTGGTTGTAGATGGCCTTTTCCTTTGCCGCTGCTAAAGATAAATGCCATATGTTCTTCCTTCCGCCGTGGTATGTTGTCACCCGTTTTCATTTTTGGGACACCCTAAAAGCATCTAATCAATTTAGAACATCAGAAATGTTTTTATCTTCGCTGAAATTTTTGATGTTATATAAAAACAGACACGTATCAATGTGATTATCGATAATATATTCATCAATATTTCCATTGTAATAGCGCGGATCAATTATGTGAATTGTTTCATAGTCATTCAGTAAAAATGGAACAAAAGCATTTGCATAGGAATCCTTTACAACGAGTAGATGCCTGTCGTTTTTTTGCGAGGTGCGGATTGTTATTTCGGGATGATTGCCATTAAAAAATATTTGATACTTGTCTTTTTGCGAAAGATGTTCCACCGCATAAACTGTATTGCTTTGCGTTTTTCCAAAATTGTATTCAACAGAATAGGGCTTTTCGTTCTTTCGGATATATATATCAATCCTATCAAATGCACAGTGTGTACCCAAAACCTTAGAATGAAGTGTACCCTGAAATTCTTCGGTCACGGTTTTTATCTCAAATTCACTTAGATCAGCTGACTGACCATTGCTTTCACACCAAATGCTATAAGCAAGAAATGCACCGTGCGTTGTCCAATGGTGATCTGTTTTGTAATACAATGCTTCCTGTCTGTGTGATGTAAACGATGGCTGTAGATCAATATAGGCTATATCTTTTAGATTCTTATTGACTAAGTCATATGCAATTTGTTGATTGAACATAGGAGCGTTTCGGGGGAGTTTCTCATTCAAAACCATACCTGCTGTTGGAACAAGCATAAGAGAAAATTTCAATTCCATATTCCTTTGTGCAAAATTATTTAATGCGTTTATATTTTCCGTTAGTTGATTTTCATCGAATTCACTGGCAAGCCATTTTTCAATCAGATACCCGTCCTCTGCTAAGTAAATTCCGTTGATTTCTTTGTTTCCTATCAATCGTTGAAAATCCGACTTGTCTGAAATCCAAAAAGTTCTTCCTGGAAATTGATCATCAATATATTTTTCTGTGTCCTCCATAAATTTCCCCGATAGTATATTATCAAGGGATAAGTAGGGCTTGGTTGAGAGATAGCGATTTTCACTTTCTGAAAATACCATATCCTTTTGTAGCAAAAAACAAACAGGCACGCTGAATAGTGCAGAGAGAAAGAGTACGATTGCAGTGATATGATAAATTCTTTTCATTATGATCCTCTTCTTAAAACCTAAAATACAAAAATGGGTTGTATGTATCACCAACTAAAAAACTGACGCTTATAAAGAACAGACCAGCAGATAGGGCAGTTTTTACTACAGGGGTTACCCATTTTCCAACATTTGTTTTTGTTGATAGGCTTTTTCTCTTAGAAAGATTTATGCTAAACACCGCACAGGCAATCCATAATATTGCATTTGAATAGAGCAAATAGCTTGCTTCCGAAGAAAAGAATCCGACTCCATTAAGACCGAACATCGCTTTTAAATACAACCCTACATTGGAAATATTGTCAAATGCAAAAATTACCCAACTGATTACCACAAGAATCAGCGTATAGATATGAGAAAGCAATCTATGTCTTGAAAGTCTTTTTAATAAAAAAACCTTTTCTATTATCAACAACACGCCGAAATACAAACCCCAAATAACAAAATTCCAACTTGCACCATGCCAAAAGCCTGTTAAGCACCATACAATTAAAATATTAAAAAGCTGCCTTTTCAGACCTTGTCTGTTTCCGCCAAGCGGGATATAAACATATTCTCTAAACCACGAGCCAAGAGAGATATGCCACCGGCGCCAAAACTCTGTGATACTTTTCGCGCAGTAAGGATAATTAAAGTTCTCTTTAAAATGATAGCCAAACATCTCGCCTAATCCGATTGCCATATCCGAATAACCCGAAAAATCGAAATAGATTTGAAAAGAAAAAGCAATAGCTCCAAGCCATGCTTCACTTGTGGGTAAAGAACTTAGCGAGCCTCCTGAGATCTGCTCCCAAAGTAATCCTATATTATTTGCCAGCAGAACTTTTTTTGCCAAACCAATAATAAAACGGTTGATTCCATAGGAGAAGCCACTTACTGTTACTTGATGTAGATTTAGCTGTGTTTCAATATCCTTGTATTGTACAATCGGCCCTGCCACCAACTGGGGAAACATGGTAACATATGCGCCGAAACTGACAATGTTTTTTTGTGCATGGATTTCCCGTCTATATACATCAATCGTGTAAGATAGCGTTTGAAAAGTATAAAAGGAAATTCCTATCGGCAAAGCAATATCTATTAGTGGCAGTTCCACTCCTTGTAGTGCATTTATATTCTCGATGAAAAAGTTGTTATACTTAAAAAAGCCTAAAATCCCAAGATTTATCACTACTGAGCATATCAGCACAATTTTTGCCGCTTTGATTCTTTGATTAGAGTAAAATTTTTCAATCAATAATCCGTTTATATAGTCAAAAACTGTAGAAAACAGCATAATTAAAATATAAACCGGTTCACCCCAAGTATAAAAAATCAAACTAAAAAAGAGTAAAACAAAATTTTTAAGCCTTTGGGGAACGATAAAATACATAAACAGTACAGCAGGCAGAAAGAAAAAGATAAATAATATACTACTGAAAACCAATAGACTTCCTCCTTAATCAACTGGTTCCTGTATTGTAAATTCCAGTGTGCCTGCTGCACCATATGCCACTTCATATTGCTCAAAAACAACAACAATTTGATTATTCTGATTGATATAAAAATCAGTATCTTCAGAAATTAACTCAATAATGGCAATATCATCCCAGAGCATTTCTTTTTGAGCATCAGTCCAGCCGGCAATGGTATTTTGAATGCTCTCAGCCACGATCTCCTTATAATCATTTCCATACCAATCTTTTAGAGTGAGATTTCTTTCACTTTCCAAGTCGATATTGTAGTAAATTTCATGATTATATGCATGGAATGCGGTTTCATATTGTGATATTACAAAGGATACGTATTTTTCATTTATACATTTAATCTCATAATTGACTGTGATGCCAATCGGGGTGAAGTCTTCCGGCTTTCCGCCTGTTTCTATAAACGCTTTATAATAGCTTTTTGCCATCTCTTCATTTTCCGATATACAGGCATCGATTTTTTGCTGAATTTCAAGATTCACTCTTTTTTCCAAATCACTTTTTCCCGTGTTTTCAATTTGCGGAATTTTTGCGTCGATGTATTTTATATCATCCTCAAAATGATATTCTCTAAAGGTAAAAACGCGGCACAAATTGCCAATGACCGGGATTTCATACGCAGCTTGTGCAAGCACAGGAGAAGTATTCAAAAGCGTAATGAAACAAACCATAAACACTGCTGCTATTGTGGTGGACTTTTTTAAAATATAAACTATTTTATTTTTTTTGCGCTGGCTTTTCCCCTCGGCAATTGCTGCGTTTACAACAGCATCTAATTCATCGGGAATTTCAATGTTTTTGTAATCCAACTTATCAATAATCATAATCTGTATCCTTTATTTCCATTTGTAAAAGCTTTAGAGCTTTATACAATCTCGCTTTTACTGTACTCAACTTGGTCGATGTAATTTCCGCTATCTCATCAAGCTTCATATCCTCAAAAAAACGGAGGATGACTATCGTTTTCAATTTTGGTGGTAATTTGTCTATTGCGGAATAAAGCGTTAAATATTGTTCTTTATCAAGATCCTCCGCTGCGGGTATTTGATATTCTGGCAGTTCATCAAAGTATACAATATTTGTGCTTTTACGGATATTAGAAATGCTTTCATTGATCAAAATCCTATAGAACCAAGTTTCGAGATATTCTTTTTTTCGTAGTGAGTCTATTTTCTGTAAGGCCTTAACAATAGTATCGTGAATAATATCCAGTGCATCATCTTTGTTTTTAACATAAGCGAAAGCAATACGATAGTATTTTTCTTTGTTGCGTTCAACCAGCCTTATAAGTTCTTGTTCCGCATTCACAACCGTTTCCCCATCTCACTTAATTATAAATATTTTGTAATGATTTCTTCCGCGACATCGCTGCTGCTCGATACGCAAACGATTACATAGTTTCCTGATTGCTTAACAACAGCTTTATCCAATTTTTGAAGTTCTTCGGGAATATAGGAGCCAAAATCCGCCTTTTGTTCTTCGATTCTTTCCATAGCCATTTTTAAGCCTTCCTCAGCCTTCTCATTGCTGTCAAATTCAAATAAAGAAATTTCTTCGGCAGTAGCACCGCTGCTGATGTAAACTTGTGCACGAACAAAATCTTCTATATTATAAATTTTTTGTATCACAGCGTCATCAACGGCAGTCAATTCATCTTTAAATTCGATGTTTTCAAGCAATTCATTGCTTAATGCGTTAAAATCAATCTCCGTGGTATCATTTTTAGAGGAACAACCCGAAAATGTAGTAATTATTGCGACTATAAGCAAAAATAGTAATATTTTTTTAATCGTTTTCATAATTTCATTTTCCCTTTCTTATTTTGAAATCGTATGCTTTTTTAAGTATTCAAGCCATTTATCACAGTAGGATTGTTTCAAATGAATACCATCTGTTGCAGCCTCCTCCGGCAGGCATCCATTTTCATCAGAAACAGCAGCTCCAGTGTCGATATAATATACCTGCTTTTCCTCTGCCATTTGACGAATCAATGCATTATACTCATTTATTTTGTCGTTTTTTACATAACCGTGTGTTCGCGAGACGCTGTCTGTAACGGGCAGAATTTCCTGAACATAAATAATTGCTTGAGGATTTATCGTTTTGATTTCATCAATGATCTGGCCATATTTTTCGATGAAAACACTGCTATACGGCCAACCTGTTTCATTAATCCCAAGCATAATATATACCTTGCTGAAATCAGTGCTATGCAACGCATCCATTACAGAAAGTTTTTCGCCATCCTTATTGATAACGGGCTTAGTAAACACTGTATCAACCATGAGCCCCTTGTCTGTATATGAAATAGCATTCGACAGTCCTGTATATAAAAGCAGGCCCTCTGTTCTTGAGTCCCCGATAAACACAGCATCGTCAAAATAGTCATTTTCTACAGGCTCTGTTTCTGGCACGGGCTTTGCATAGTCATACGCGATTTCAGACTCTTTGCCTTCATTCCTGCTGTTTTCGCTTTCTTCAATTTGCGGCGTCGATTGTTCGGGCTGTGTTGTTGGATCTGTCAGCGATTCGCTGCTTGTTTTATCATTTGCTAAAGTTTCCGGCGATTGTATAGAGCGCCAAATCGCAGTTGCTATAGAGATTCCCACAAATACTGCGAGTAGGACTATCAGATAATGTATATATCTTTTAAGTCTTGGCTTTCTGCGTCTTGGCTTTCTGCGTCTTGCCAGATTTGAAGGATTATAGTTATTAGTCTGGTGCATAGCGAAATCCCCTTTTCTTTTGGTTCTATCTATTAGACGCTTGAGTGCAGCAGAAAGTTAATTCTCATACAAAAAATTTACAATTTTTATGTAATCCAGCTGCCTGTATTTCGGCAAGTGGGGGCGGGTACACCGTAGCAGAGACTCTTGTAATCGCCTATAGAATATTCATTAGCTCAGAAACTATTATGAGCATTGCCTTTAGCACTCCCTTTAAAAAGGACATTTACCAAAATCAGTCCATTCGTTTGCAAAAAAGATAAACCATTACTGTTACTTGCTATATCGCCCTACTACCTAACAATAATGGTTTAATGTCTGGTGCGTCTTATCAAAAATTGCGTGGCTGCTTCTTGGTTGGAAGTAAATCCATATTGACAACAAACTTTAGACCAGAATTCAGAGATGCAAACTTCAAACATGCGAATTGTTTTATTTAATGAGCTATTTTTATACTTCTGCCGGTTGCGGACCGGCGTTAAAAGCTGGAATACGTGTAACCTATGTTTTCTAATAGAGAAAAACAACCAGTATAGTTATACTGGTTGTTTAAAATACTATGCGCTTATGCATCCTTCGGTCCCAGCCCCAGCGCATCCATTTGCTCTTTCATACCGGCAATGGTAATGGCCATTACCTCCTTCAAATCCATTCCTAGCATTTCACAGCCTTTCTTAATAACCTCTCTATCACATTTTGCTGCAAAGCGTTTGTCCTTAAACTTTTTATTGGCACTCGATACTTCCATATCGGATATCCCTGTTGGACGCATTAAGGCTGCTGCCATAATAATGCCGGTTAGTTCGTCTACAGTAAAGAGACTTTTTTCCAGCAGGCTTTGTGGCTCCACATCAGAGCAGATTCCCCAGCCATGCGAAAGAATGGCGCGTATATCCTCTTCTGCAACCCCTTCTGCTGTCAAAATAGCCTCTGTATGCTGTAAATGCTCTTCTGGATAGTGTTGGTAATCTACATCATGCAGGTACCCAATTGCCTGCCAGTATTCTTTATCTGCTTCAAAATGCTCTGCCATTGCACCCATTGCGGCGGATACCGCGGTTGCATGGAGCAGAAGCCCAGGTTCGTCGCAGTTTTTATGTAATATTTCCTGCGCGCGGGCAAGGCTAAGTTTGCTCATCTATGTGCACTTCCTTTCTATATAAAACAATGCTTATTTCTCTGTTCCTTTGTATTTTCCTGCCTTTTGGTTTGCAAGACAGGTTTAGGCAACCTGCTGCATATACTGTTAAAAGCAATATGGGAGGTAGGGAAATGCGCATCAGGAAGAACCGGCTGAAACGTAAGCTAAAAATGCTTACTGTATTGCTATTGCTTTGCGTGCTACTGGTGGTGGGCCTTTGGGCAATAGAAAGTCTGGCCCCGCTGGTTCAAACTGCCGCGATGCAACAGGCGCAGATCATTACGGCCTCGGAAATTACCCGCTCCGCCCGGCAGGAGGTGATCAACTACGCGGCCTCCTGCGATTATGAAACGTTAATGAGCATAGAGCGGGATGAGGAGGGCCGCGTTACGCTCATTGCACCGGATACGATGTTGCTTAACGCCATTATTGCAGATACTATTTTGGCTGTAGAGGAGAGTATTCTAGGGGTAGAGGAGCAATGTTTGTCTATTCCCTTGGGTACCATAACCGGTAGTTGGCTTTTATCTGCATTGGGTCCGGATTTGTCCTTTCGTTTTCGTTTTCATGGCGTACCAAAAATCAGTGTGCGTGATGAAATAGATGCAGCCGGGATTAATCAGGTACGGCACCGCGTTTATCTGGATATTGATTGTGAATTGCGCCTTATCGTCCCCTTTTGCCATGATACGGAGACTGTATCGTGTACGGTACTGCTGACTGAGGGCATTATCGTTGGGTATACGCCAGATACTTATATTGGCCTTTCTGTACCGGAATAGATTGTTGTAATACAGCATTTTCCGCTCTTTTTCACAATAAATTCTTTGTCAAAAGACGCTTTTATGCTATAATAAACGGGTATGGTATATACTTGTATACATTCTGCACTGTTTTATCACCCGTAATCTTTACGGGTATTAGACATGGAGGTTAAATAATGTCAAAAGAGAAAAAACCCCGTACCAAAAAGAGAGGGGCCAAACGCGTATTACTTACAATATTACTGGTTGTGCTGATTCTCTGCGTAGTTGCAGGCTTAGGAGCAACCGCCTATGTGCTATCTCTGGCACGCGAGTTGCCAGATATAACGGTAGAGGATTTAATTACTGCGCAGACAAGCTTTGTCTACGATGAAAACGGCCAGCAAATTGCCGTCCTGCATGGGGGAGAGGACCGCATTTCCGTTGATTTGGACGAGATGCCGCAGTATCTGATTGATGCTGTTATTGCTTCGGAAGATATACGTTTTTACAAACACAATGGATTTGACCTGCGCGGTGCTTTCCGTGCTCTGGTCGTCGATATTGTTGATTCCATTAAAGCGGGTAGCGTTACCTTTACCCAAGGTGCCTCAACAATTACCATGCAGCTGGTTAAAAACGTAGTTGGTGATACGGAAAAAACCATACCACGTAAGATTAAAGAGATTCTGTTAGCCATTGAGTTTGAAAAGAAGTACGATAAAGATGAAATTCTCTACTATTATATGAATGAAATTTATCTGGGAGCCAATGTTTATGGCGTACAGTCTGGCTCCATGTACTACTTCAACAAGGATGTCTCTGAGCTAACCATGGCTGAAGCTGCAACGCTAGTTGCGGTTCTGCGTGCGCCTGCCTATTATTCCCCTTATGACAATCCGGAGCTGGTTATTTCTGTGCGTAATGCCATCTTGGACAACATGATGGAGTATAAGCCGGATGTTTATACGCAGGATATGATCGCTGCTGCTCAGGCAGAGGAGCTGGTTGTGTCGCAAGGCGAATCAAGCACTGCTTCCTATGACAATCCCTGGTTTGTCGATTATGTGGTTTCTGAGGCTATTGATTTGGTGGAAGATATGGGCTATGACTCCAGCTATGTTTATACAGGCGGGCTTTCCATTTACACCACCATGGATCCAGTTGTGCAGAATGCTATTGAGACAGTGTATGCCGATGCGGACAACTTTCCCAGTAGCAGCACTGGGGATATCATAGAAAGCGCCATGGCTATTGTCGAGCCGACCACCGGTCAAATCAAGGGTCTGGTAGGCGGCCGGGAATATTCAACCCGTCGCGGTTTTAACCGTGCTACTGATTTGCTGCGGCAACCGGGCTCCACAATTAAGCCGCTGGTTGCTTATGGGCCGGCGATTGAGTTGGGCTATGGTGCAGGTACGGTGATTGATGATAGTCCTTTAGCTTCGGGCAACTTCCAGCCAAATAACGACGACTACACCTATATGGGACGCATCACCATGCGTACGGCTGTTATGCGCTCGCGCAATCTTTGTGCAGTAAAGGTTCTGGATGCTATTGGTGTAGAGACTGGCTATGAGTATGGTCTTAAACTGGGGCTGCCGCTTGTATCCAGCGATGTTGGCCTCTCTTTGGCCTTAGGCGGACTAAGCTACGGCGCCAGCCCGCTGGATATGGCTTCGGCTTTTGCTACCTTTGCGAATGATGGCGTGTACATTGAGCCGTATTGTATTACCAAAATTACAGATTCCAAGGGTAATGTGCTATATACGGCAGAGACGCAGTATACCGAGGTTTTCTCGGCTGCTACTTCCTATGTGATGACGGACATTCTGTGCAGTGCGGTCAATGGCGGTACGGGTACAAATGCTAAAATCAGTGGTTGGCAGACTGCTGGTAAAACCGGTACCAATGGCTTGCCTCAGGAAGATCCCGATTATGCAGGAAAATCTGGTACCAAAGATGCCTGGTTCTGCGGATATACTACTGCGCTTTCCGGCGCTGTATGGATTGGCTATGACGATAAGTGGGATGATAATGGCAATTTGCAGTATCTTTCCAATATTTATGGTAGCTCTTATCCAGCACGGATTTTCAACAAGGTAATGACCTTGGCACTACAGAATTATGAAAACAAGAACTTTAGCCGTCCAGATGGCGTTTATTCGGTTACCTTGGATACCAAAACCGGTAAGGCTCCTACGGAATTGACTCCAGACGGTTATACGGCTACTGATATTTTTTCTACCAGTGAGTATATCGGCTTTATTGGCGATGAGGTGGAATGGGCAACAGTAAGCATTTGCCCGGACACCAATAAACTGGCCGGTATGTTTTGCTTTAACTATGACAATAAGGTTATGTTGCGCTATACCAGTGGTACTTCTCCCTATGAAGGGGCAAGCGAGTCTGTTTTGAGTAAGGTGCAAAAGGTTGGTGATATTGCCTTATATGCACCAACAGAGTACTGTACGCCAGCTGGAAATACGGATGGAGAGAATCCGGGCAATGGTACGAGTGTGTATATATGCACGGATCCACGTCATGATGGAGAAGCTGTTTTGGCAAATGTAGCTTCTAATGGCTATACGGGTGGCTGCGACCCGGATTATGTAGTTCTCCGTTATTTTGACTATAAGGATTTGCCGGTTATGTACTGCTCCTTATCTGATCACCAGCTCTCTGTAGATGGCTCTAGCTCTGGTAGCGGAAAACCGCTAACGCCAACCAATTTGATGGCTTATGCTACGGAAAGCGGCATTATGGTTAGCTGGAGTACCAGTGAAACGGGCGTGAGCTTTGTGTTGGAGCGTTATGATGTAAGCAGCGGGGAATCTGATCGTAAGCTTCTCTCCGAATCCAGCTATTTGGATACGGATGTGGTGTATGGTCAAAGTTATAGCTATCGTGTTTATGCCTATAACCGCTCCACACAAAAGACCAGCGACTGGACTACTCAGGTGAGTGCGACGTATTAATGGATTTAGGGATTAGAATTTTTAAATAAATTATTTTGGAGGAATAACTATGTCTGGACATTCCAAATGGGCTACCATCAAACGCAAAAAGGCTGCCAATGACGCAGCACGCGGCAACGTATTTACGAAAATCTCCAAGGAGATACAGGTTGCAGTACGTCTTGGTGGACCTGACCCTGATGGGAACTTCCGGCTACGCCTTGCTATTCAGAAGGCACGTTCCGCTAACATGCCTGTTGATAATATCAATCGTTGCATACAGAAGGCTGCCGGGGCAGGGGAGAGCTCTGCTATCGAGGAGTTCTTTTATGAGGGCTATGGCCCTGGCGGTGTAGCTATACTGTGCGATATGCTGACCGATAACCACAACCGCTGCGCCAGCGAGGTTCGCTATATTTTTAGCCGTAATAATGGCAATTTGGGTGAAAGCGGTTGCGTAAGTTATATGTTTGATCGTAAGGGTACAATGACCGTACCTTTAGAGGGTGTAGATGAAGATGAGCTGATGATGGCCGCCTTAGATGCCGGTGCAGACGATATGACAGTTTCTACTACTGTCAATGATGATGACGAGGAAATCGCCATTGCCAATATTGTTTGTCCGCCTGGTGATTTGGAAGCGGTGCAGCAGGCTATCCTAGATGCTGGCTATACAGTGAGCAGTGCAGAAGTGGCGATGATTCCATCCAACACCATTGAGATTACCGATGTTGATACAGCGGCCAAGTTGATGAAACTAATCGGTGCGCTGGAAGACAATGATGATGTGCGTGAGGTTTATGCTAATTATGATATTCCGGATGAAATCATGGAGCAGCTATAAGCCTTCCTGAAGATCTATGTCTTATGTTCTAGCTGGATGACAAAGGACGTGCACGCAGGTATGTATGTAAAAACCGGAAAAAGCTTGATGCTTTTTCCGGTTTTTCTGCTCCCGTTTACCGTTTTTGGAGAGATTGCGTAATATTCTAGCTTATACTATCCCATGCGCACGTGTTAGTGCTTGGAAAGAAGGATCTTGGTGGTTTCCAGTAACCCCTTATGCTGAATGCTTCGCGGTTCAAATTTTAGCAGCATAAAAACAATTTGCATAGCAATGCCAACACCAAAGCTAGAAAGAATGGTGCCGATTCCTACTGGGGCACCCAACAGATAGCCTAGCAAAAGGGCGCTTATGCAAATCCCTATGTTTACTGCCCCGATTGGGATACGTGGTAGACGCTTGCCGATTGCTACTAAAAAAGCATCGCGGGGGCCGCAGGATAATCCAGCAGCCATATAGAAATACTGTCCAATGCCCATGATGAATAGGCCGATAACCATAATCCCAATGCTGCTCAACAAGTTTACAGGTTGTGGTGTGATATCTATGACTGTAAAGGCGTCAACCGTAAGTCCGACAATAATTGCATCCAGAATGGTACCGTAGCCTATTTTTTCTTTTAACAGCAGATCAATCACAATCAGCACAATTCCGATTGCCATGTGTGTAAGACCGTAGCTGAAAGGTATGTGCAGGGAGATGCCCATGCTGAGCGATTCCCAAGGCGCTAAGCCAATATTGGCTTTAATAGTCAGGAAAGAGCCAAAACCAAAAATTATCAGCCCGCCTGCAGTTTTCAGTAGATCGCGGAAAATTTTTTTTCTGTTCATTTTGCAACGCTTCTTTCATAGGTGTTCGTTTGGTATAAATCCTTTTTACAGGCGTTGGGTTTGTCTTGCTGAAATAGATAATAATATGTATAACCTATAACAAATTGCCTTTTTTAGCCAAGAAAACTTTTATCGTCAAATCTTTATTTATCGATGTCTGTTGCGGCAACAAAAAAAGACTGCACGATTCAAAAGGTGGAAATATGAAAATTATAAATTTGATAGATAATGCACCCGGCCCTTTGGTTTGCGCTTATGAGCATGGACTTAGCTTTTATATTGAAGCGGCAGGGCATAAGCTGTTGATGGATACCGGGGCTTCATCTCTGTTTTTAGAGAATGCCCGCCAGCTGGGCATTGATTTGAAGCAGGTAGATAGCGTTATCCTCAGCCATGGTCATTATGACCACGCAGGTGGCCTGCTGGATTTTGCACAGATAAACCCACAGGCAAAAATTTATTTAAAGGATTCGGCCGCCGCCGCTTATTATCATGTAGATGATAAGGATGTGAAATATATAGGTATAGATAGGAAAATCGTAACATTGCCGCAATGTGTATGGATTTCTGGAGATTTGAAAATTGATGATTGTCTGTTTGTCTTTTCCAATGTTTCTGAGAGAAAATATTGGCCAAAAAGCAATCTGCTGCTTAAACAAAAGATTGGAAATGTTTTTGTGCAGGATAACTTTGCGCATGAGCAATACCTGGTAATTCAGGAAAAGGATAAACATGTTTTATTGTCCGGCTGCGCGCACAATGGCATTTTGAATATTCTGCAGCGATATCAGGAGCTAAACCAGCGTTATCCGGATGTGGTAATCAGCGGCTTTCATATGATGCAGCCCTCAGAATACACACAAGCAGATATTGCTACGATTGAGCATACCGCCTATTGCCTAAGGGAAAGTCAAGCTGTCTTTTATACTGGACACTGTACAGGCAAGAGAGCTTATGCGCTGATGAAAGCAATTATGGGAGAGCAGCTAAAGCAAATCCATAGCGGGATGATGGTGCTGTGAGCAGCAGATTGTTCGTATACAAGAGCATATTTATGTTATGGAAGGGAGGAGCCACTTGGCTCCTCCCTGTTGTTAAGCCTGTTGTTAAGGAAAGAATATCAGTCATCCTTTACTTCCAACACCGCCATGAAAGCCTCCTGGGGAATCTCAACATTCCCCACCTGCTTCATACGCTTTTTGCCTTCCTTCTGCTTTTCCAGCAGCTTACGCTTGCGGGAAATGTCACCGCCATAACATTTGGCAATAACATCCTTGCGCATGGCTTTAACCGACTCGCGAGCAATAACCTTACTGCCAATGGCTGCTTGTATGGGAATTTCAAACAGCTGGCGTGGGATAAGCGAGCGCAACTTGACCACTAGGGCGCGGCCGCGGCGGTATGCGCTATCCTTATGTACAATGCAAGACAGCGCATCTACGACCTGTTCGTTGACCAAAATATCCAGCTTGACCAAATCCCCAGGCCGATAGCCATTGAGCTCATAATCCAAGGAGGCATAGCCGCGGGTGCGTGATTTCAGTTGGTCGAAGAAGTCGTAGATAATCTCCGCCAGTGGCAAGTCGTAGATTAACATCACACGAGTTGGCGTGATATATTCCATGTTAATGAAGGTGCCGCGACGCTCGCGGGCAATTTCCATAATGGCACCAATGAATTCTGAGGGTGCCATTATCGTAGCCTTTACATAAGGCTCCTCAATCAATGCCAGCTCAGTAGCGCTGGGCAACAGCACTGGGTTATCTACATAGAGCACTTCACCGTTGGTTTTTGTGGCTCGGTAGTTTACGCTGGGCGCTGTTACCAGTAGGTTCAGGCCATATTCACGCTCCAGGCGCTCCCTAACGATTTCCATATGCAATAGGCCAAGAAAGCCGCAGCGGAAGCCAAAGCCTAAGGCAGCGGAGGTTTCTGCTTCGAAAATAAGGGCGGCATCGTTTAAATGCAATTTGTCTAAGGCATCCTTCAGTGCGTCATAGTCATTGTTTTCTACTGGATAAAGTCCGCAGTAAACCATGGGTTGCGCTGGCCGATAACCAGGCAGCGGATAGTCAACTGGATTTTGCGCGTCGGTAACCGTATCCCCAACCTGGGAATCTCGTACGTTTTTAATGGCAGCGGCAAAATAACCAACTTCACCTGGTTGTAGAGCTTCCACTTGCTTCTCTTGTGGGGTAAATATCCCAACCTCTGTTACGTCGAGTATTTTACCGGTATTAAACATTTTCACCTTCATCCCTTTGGTGATTTGTCCATCAAATACTCGTACATAGGGAATAACGCCGCGGTAGCTATCAAATTTAGAATCAAAAATTAGCGCTGAAAGGGGAGCTTCTGCTTCGCCTTTCGGCGGCGGAATCAGGCGGATAATGGCCTCCAATATCTCATGGGTGCCAACGCCGGTTTTAGCGCTGGCATAGATTGCCTCTGAGGTGTCCAGCCCAATCGTGTCCTCGATTTCCTGCTTCACGCCGTCTGGGTCTGCGCTGGGCAGATCGATTTTATTGATAACCGGTATCAGCTCCAAATCATTTTCTATAGCCAGATATACGTTGGCCAGTGTTTGTGCCTCTATGCCTTGTGCAGCGTCTACTACCAGCAGTGCACCCTCGCAGGCTGCAAGTGAACGACTGACTTCATAACTGAAATCCACATGACCTGGCGTATCAATGAGGTTCAATTGATATTCTTCACCATTGTCAGCTTTATACATTAAACGCACGGCCTGCAGCTTAATGGTAATGCCACGCTCCTGCTCTAAATCCATGCTGTCTAAGAGCTGTTTGGTCATATCGCGGCTAGCTACCGTGCCGGTATATTCCAGCAGTCGATCGGCCAACGTTGATTTACCATGGTCAATGTGGGCAATAATACAAAAATTACGAATGTGCGAAAGGTCTGTCATATCTTATCCACTCCAGAATTGGCTTTTTCATTAGCGGAAGCCTTGCCTTTGCGTTTAAAGCGTTTGGCAAAGATGTCTGTTACCATAGTTAATTCTTCCATTCTCATCAACCTTGTGCAGATGAAATAGATTAGCACGCCGATTATAACAGCAATTCCCACCTGTATCAGCTGTGCGATTTTGGTATCAATGCCAAAGATTGCAGCTGAACCAATGGCTGCCAGCTTTACGAATGTGGCCATAATGATACAAGCTAGTAAAATTTTGACGGTTGATTGTAAAATGCGGCGTACGCCAATACCACCTACCTTACGTTGCAGCAGTACAAACAGCAGCAGTGCCTGTGATAGGCCGGAAAGCGAATAGGCCAGGGCCAGACCGCGGTGTTCCAGTGGCCCGACCAGAAGCAGGGAAAAGACAATATTGATGGCAATGGCCACTACCGAGATTAATACCGGCGTAACCGTGTTTTGAATGGCATAGAATCCACGTAAAAGCACCTGTACTGCAGCATACCCAACTAGGCCAATGCTGTAATATAGTAGTGCTTGTCCGGCAATCGTCGTGTCAGCTGCTGTGAACTGTCCGGAAAACTCATACATCAAGCGAATAATTGGCTCACGAAGGATAATCATGCCAAACGTAGCCGGAAGAATGATAAATAAAATGGTCCGTAGGCCCATGGAAAGAGTTTCCTTCATTCCCTCTATTTTTTCTTCCGCTACTTGTGTTGTCATGGTAGGGAAGATGGCAATGCCAATGGATACGGCAAAAACGCCAAGAGGCAATTGCATAAAGCGGTTTCCGGTTTTTAGGGCGGTATAAATACCCGGCGCCAGCCCAGTAGCTAACTTCTGCGTAACAATGACGTTGATTTGCGATACGGATAAGCCGATTAGCACGGGTATCATTAGTTTAACCAGCTTGCGTAAGCCGGGGTCTCTTGTATCAAGCGAGGGATGGTAGGTAAAACCAATCTTCTTTAGGCTGGGAATCTGTACAATTAAAGTTGCTATGGAGCCTATTACCACGCCGATGGAAAAACCAGTTACACCATAGCCAGGCCAAATGGCTTCAATGGGTTTAATTAGCAGGACACCGCCTAAAATGATAAAAATATTATATAGCAACGTACCAAAAGCTGGCCAGAAAAAGTGTTGGTAGGATTGCAAAATTCCGGTTGCAATAGCCGATAAAGCCATAAAAAGAGCTTGCAATAGTGTAATACGCGTCAGCAAAATCGGTAAAGCCATCTGCTCGGGCGTAAATTTTGTGATAGCCACGAGCAGCTGCTCGGTAAAAACAAAGGCAATCAGGCAGCCAATCAGCATCAGCAGCATCACCCAAGTGGTAAAGATACTGGAGGTACGCCAGGCACGGTCCTGCTCTCCTTTGGCAATAGCTGAAGAAAATACAGGTATAAAGGCAGAGGCAATCGCTCCCCCGATGACTATATTATAAATGAAATCTGGTATTGTGAATGCCGCGTTAAAGGCGTCGGTTGTATAACTTTGACCGAAAATGTTCAGCAGCACTACATCGCGTGCGTATCCCAGCACCCGGGATAACACCTGTACCACCATGAGTAAAGTTGCGGCTTTCAGCATCATGCCGCGTTCCGGTTTGGCCACAGGGGTACCTCCTTAGATGTCTGATGTATAACTAATTTATTATACCATAAGAAAACCCAAACGCCAATAAAAAAGAGTAAATAAATATCGGGATACCTGTGTTATCCCGATATTCAGTCCATGCATTTAATTATGGCCTGCGCTAAAACAGCAATAGATCGCTTGGCCTCCTCCTCCGTGTTATCCGTACTGCCAACCTCCACAAGAATCGCCTTATTCCCAACATGCTGGTTATAGCGCCCACTATATACTCTGGGATCGCGCATAATGCCTTCTACAAGCTCATTGCAGGTGGCGGTAAGCGTTTGCGCAAAAGCATAATTTTGCTCCCAATTGGGATGCGGCAGGTTTTCGTCTGAGCCGACGATTAACAGCATCTTGGCATAGCTGGCTCCCTCGTGGTTCAGGGTGGTACTCACGCCAGCCAGTGCACTATCTCGATGTACATCAATATAAATCTCAATGTCTGGGTACTCTTCGGCTAAGGCGGTAACTGTCTCCAGTGAGCGCGCATAGGAATCATTATAGCTGGGACTATCGTGCAAGGTATCGATAAATATGGTGCCTATGCCATTTTTTTCGAATTCCTGGGAAAGCGTGCGTGCCACCTCAATTACACCGCCGGCTTCACCCGTTATGCGGGTTTGCCCGGCATATTCCTCGCTGGCATGCGTACAGTAAATCACTACCTGAGGGGTAAGCTCCGCGTTAGCTGTTGTATTGCTGTCTTCGGAATCTGCGGCAGTGGCGGGAATGATAAGAATATTTTCCTCTGTACTTATCTGTGCGTCAGGTTGTGTGTCTTCGTTTATACTAGTATCTCCATTTGGTTGGCTGGATATACCATTATTCACGCCATCTGTAAGCGGTAATCCAGCACTAGCCAATATGGTGCTGGTGGCCTGCTTTTGTGTAGACGCAGTAGAGCTGCTCGGTAAGATAGATGCGATGATGGCATTGGCTTGGCAGATGACGGCTGTAGCCTTTGAGGGTATGACAAAGCCGCCCAGCCATAGTCCTAGCCCAAACATGGCGGGCAGCAATAACAGGGAAGGTAGATAACGGTGTTTGCCGAATGCGGATTTCAAATGTCTCATAGTGACCTCCGTATCTATATGTATATGCGGAGATCTTGTAAATCATGTTGAAGAATAAAGAAGAATATTGGTAAAAGAAAAGACATAGGATACTCAAGTATCCTATGTCTAAAAAACGTAAATATGACTTTATCTTTGCGCCCTTACATAGCATTATAAGCACGATAGAGGTTGGATTTACGTCTAGCAGCAGCGTTTTTATGGATAACGCCCTTCGCAGCAGTTTTGTCGAGAACGCTTACTGCGGCCAGCAGCTCACGACCTGCAGCTTCCTTGTCGCCCTCTGCAACAGCGGCGTCAAATTTTTTCAGTTGCGTTTTCATGCGGGATTTGACGGCCATATTGCGGTTCCGTCTGATCTCAGCGACCAAAACGCGTTTCTTTGCGGACTTAATATTAGGCATTGTTTCACCTCCTCTGCCTAGAATGAATCTATTCATGAAATGGTGTTAACATGGTAAAAATACACAAACGCACCAATTATTATATCAGGCAATTACCAAAAAAGCAAGTTTTTTGTTCAACTACCTTTATTTTACCACAATATTTACCAGTTTACCCGGAATGGCGATAGTTTTAATCGCAGCTTTACCACCAAGCCACTCGGTGTATTGCGGCAAGCCTTTAACCAGCTTTTCCATTTCCTCACGGCCCAAATTAGCGGGAATTTCAATGCGGCTTCTGATTTTGCCGTTTACCTGTACCGCGATTTCGATACTGTCGCGAACCAGTGCCGCTTCATCGTAGTCCGGCCACTGCTGTTCATGTACACTGTCCTGGTTGCCCAGTTCATGCCATAGCTCCTCAGTAATGTGTGGTGCAAATGGCGCTAAAAGCAGCAGCATGGCTCTGGCCGCCTCCCCTAGGACAGCGCCTTTGGGCGCAGGTGTATCGAGATAATCATATATAGCATTGACCGCCTCCATAATGGAGGAGATGGCGGTATTAAACTGACGGCGAACAGCAATATCTTCGCTGACCTTTTTGATTGTACCGTGCAGAGCGCGTCGGACATTTTTATCAGCTTCGTTCAACTCAGCTGGTAAGGCCTCATCCAGACCGCCCATATCTATCATCTGTACATACATCCGCCAAATACGGGAAAGGAAACGAGAGCAGCCTTCTACCGCAGCATCATTCCATTCCAGATCGCGTTCTGGCGGTGCGGCGAACAGGATGAACAGGCGAGCTGTATCTGCACCAAAGCGAGCAATAATTTCTTCGGGACTTACCGTATTGCCTTTGGATTTACTCATTTTAGAGCCGTCTTTGAGCACCATGCCCTGTGTAAGCAGGTTAGTAAAGGGCTCGTCTGCCTCGACCAGACCCATATCGTGGAAGACCTTCATGAAGAAGCGAGCGTACATGAGATGCAGGATGGCGTGTTCTACGCCGCCAATGTATTGATCAACTGGCATCCAGTAATTGGCTGCGTCCTTGCTAAAGGCTTCCTGCGGGTTGTGCGCGTCGGTAAAGCGCAGAAAATACCAGCTGGAGCAGACAAAGGTGTCCATCGTATCCATCTCCCGCACGGCATGACCGCCACATTTGGGACAAGTCGTATCGCGGAAAGTTGGACTGGTTTTTAGCGGGCTTTCGCCAGTGGGTCGGAACTCCACATCCGTAGGTAGCAGCACAGGTAAGCGATCCAAGGGTAAGACCTGCTCGCCACATGTGTCGCAATATACAATGGGAATAGGCGCACCCCAGTATCTTTGACGGGAAATTAGCCAGTCACGCAGGCGGTAATTGACCACACGTTTGCCAATTTGTTTGGCTTCCATATCCTCAGCCATCGCCACTTTGGCTTCGGTAACACTCAGGCCGTTATATTTTCCTGAATTTACCATTATACCATCGTAGCTTTCAAAGGCTTCTGTTAATTCACTGCCATCCCAGTCCTTGGGAGCTACTACACGTTTGATTTGGTGGCCGTACTTTTTGGCAAAATCGTAGTCGCGCTGATCATGCGCGGGCACGCCCATGACTGCGCCGGTACCATATTCGTACAGAACATAGTTAGTAATCCAAATCGGTACCTTTTCCTCTGTCATAGGGTTGATGGCATACGCGCCAATGAACATACCCTCTTTTTCCAAATCAGAGCTGGTTCTGTCAATAAAGCTCAGTTGGCTAACCTTTTTCTGGAATTCCTTTACCGGCTGCTCATATTCAGTACCCGCAGTCAGCTTATTGACCATGGGATGCTCTGGCGCCAGAACCATATAGGTTACGCCAAAAACGGTATCATGCCGCGTGGTAAAGACGGGAACCGCATCTCCTGCCTCCGTACGGAATTCCAGCTGCACGCCCTCGGAACGGCCTATCCAGTTTTCCTGCATGGTCTTGACCTTATCCGGCCAACCCGGCAGCTTGTCCAGATCATCTAAAAGACGCTGTGCGTAATCGGTAATGCGGAAGAACCACTGCTCTAAATCCTTTTTTTCCACAAGGCTATCGCAGCGCTCACAGCACCCATCTACGACCTGCTCGTTGGCCAGCACGGTGGAGCAGGATGGACACCAGTTGACAGCGGCTTTCTTTTTGTATGCCAGTCCGCGTTTATAAAACTGGGTAAAAATCCATTGCGTCCATTTGTAATATTCCGGCAGGCAGGTACCCTCCTCGCGGGACCAATCATAAGATATGCCCAGCGTTTTCAGCTGTTCGCGCATATTATTGATATTATCGCGGGTCCAGGGGTCTGGATGGACACCGTGTTGGATGGCTGCATTTTCTGCTGGTAGACCAAAAGCGTCCCACCCCATGGGGTGCAGCACGTTTTTACCGTTCATGGTAAAATAGCGCGCCATTACATCTCCGATGGAGTAATTGCGCACATGGCCCATGTGCAGCTTGCCGGAAGGGTAAGGGAACATTTCCAGTAGATAAAATTTTTCTTTATCTGTATCCTTTTTCACAGAGTGAAGGCCTTTGTATTCCCAATCCTTTTGCCATTTGCTTTCTATTGCAGTGGCATCATACTTCCTTTCCATGTGTCCATGCATCCTCCTTTGTTAAATAGCGTTATAACGCAAAGATAGGGGCTCTGACGAGCCCCTTGCTGTTGATTGCAGGTTTCTTACTTGTGCCCGGTCAGTTAGTTTGCTCTCTGAACTTTACCGGAACGAAGGCAACGCGTGCATGCAGTAACCCTTTTGGGGGTTCCATCGACGATTGCGCGTACGGTTTGCAGATTAGGTTTCCACTGCCGTTTGGTACGGATATGGGAATGGCTGATGCTCATACCAGAATGAACAGCTTTGCCGCAAATCTCGCATTTTGCCATGATACTGGCACCTCCTTTATTACAAGCGGTATATTAGTCGCATATTATTTTGAAGCGGAAAGATACCGCTTACTCGGCGTACTTAAACATTTTAGCAGATAAGCATAAGAATGGCAAGGCTTTTTTAAAAAAATGTGACTTTCTTGCCCGCTCCATTCGCTATTTTTCTTTTGCGTTGTTTGTGGAATTCCGTGGAGGCCAGATGAGGGAAATCCCATTGCTTAGCCAGTCTGTGTTACCGTTTGATTTTGGTAGCAATAGCTTTATTGCATGGTGCGCCACGTCTATTGTTAGCGGCAGGGTGCCAAAGTCCTCTCCATCCAGGTCTGTCACAATGGTATCACCCTCTGTAGAGCGGAATTCTATATGCTTTGTTTGGAAATAAATCAGCATGGGGTCGCTTTCTCCCTGGGGTTTCCATTCGGAAAGCGCTTCTGCCGCATAGGGAAAGGTTTGCTTTAGTGACTCTATATCCAAAGCCAGATTGGCTGAATTCTTTTCCGAAGGCAACACGCTTAACAGGCGTTTCTTTTTTAGCATCAAAACATCAAACAAGCCGTCCGTTACATCCGCCTGATTCATCAAATAACGAATGGAGCCGACACTCATGGAATTGGATACAATACACAGATGATATTCTCCTGAGCCGGAGGCCTCTTCCGAAGTAAATTCCAGTTGGAAAGAAGTAGCCAGCTCTGATGGGGCGTCGCGCAGAACTTTTAAATAATAGGCTAGCATGCCTAAGGCGTTTTTCTGGTTTTGATCCGTACTGTGCGCAACCTTTGTAAACATGCCAAAGCTGGCTACATTGATAAAGTAACGGCCATTGGCACAGACAATATCCACATCTTGATAGCAGGCCTCGGCAACCATTTTACAAAATGCATCTGCCGTACGCGGTAGGTGCATGCTGCTGGCAAAGTCGTTGCTGGTACCTGCGGCCAAGATAGCCAGGGGGATGTTGCTGTGGCTTTGCATCAGTCCGTTGATGATTTCGTTAATCGTACCATCGCCACCACAGCCGATAATTAAATCAAACTCCCCGGCTTTTATTGCCGCCGCCGCCTCCTTGGCGTGACCACGATATTCTGTTCGGGTAATGGAAACCTGCTCTGCCGTACCATCCAGCATCAGCTTACCAATAATATGCTCTAACTGGTATTGAATATTTTTTTTACCAGCCGGTCTTTTGCCGGATTGCGGATTGACAATAATCTTTATTTTCATGGAAAATACTCCTAGTTATACAAAAAGGAAGTCTTAATAAAAAATTTATATCTGTATTTATTTACTCCACAAATAAAAAAAATCCTGTAGGGACTGGTAAAAATCTGTTTTGCCGCTTACGTTGACAAGGACCCTCTTCGATAGTATGATCAGAAGATGACAAGATAAGCGGCAGCTTAGGAAATGGGCTGTAAAATTTTTTATAAAGGATTGACTACTTATGTTGGCGAATGGGGCCATTTGTACAGTATGTCCGCGGCGTTGCGGAGTCGCCCGTGGTTTCACCTTTTCAGATACGAATACCGGGTATTGCGGAATGGGACAATTGCCTGTGGTAGCGCGCGTAATGCTCCATATGTGGGAGGAGCCCTGCTTGAGTGGCAGCAATGGCGCTGGCGCAGTGTTTTTTAGCGGTTGTCCTCTGTCCTGTGTGTATTGTCAGAACTATAGCATCAGTCAGGGCAGGGAAGGTCGTCCAATCAGCATTGCGCGCTTGCGGGAAATTTTTGCCGAGTTGATTGCTGCTGGGGCGCATAATATAGATTTGGTGAGCCCCACCCACTTTAGCGAGGCCATTCTTGTAGCTTTGGAAGAGAAGGTATCCGTACCTGTAGTTTATAACAGCGGCGGCTATGATCTCGTAGAAACATTGCGTCGTTTTGCCGGTAAAATACAGATCTATTTGCCGGATTTGAAGTATATGAGCCGCACACTTGCTGCGCGTTATTCCGCGGCTGCCGACTACCCGGAAATTGCTACGGCGGCTATACGCGAGATGTATCGGCAGACTGGTCCCTATGTATTGGATGACAATGGCCTTTTACAGCAGGGTGTTTTGATTCGGCATCTGGTTTTGCCCGGGCAACTGGAAAATACCTTTGATGTGCTGGATTGGGTTGCCGAAACTTTTCGGCCCGGTCAGGTGCTGATTAGCCTGATGGCACAGTACACACCGGCTGGACGTGCTGGTGATTTTCCTGAATTAAACCAATCCTTAACTGTGGAGGAATATCAGCGGGCTGTGGATTATATGTGGGGTCTTGGGATAGAGGACGGTTTTGTGCAGGAAATGGAGGCTTCCTCGACCCGTTTTATCCCGGATTTTGACGGCAGCGGTGTGTAGCATTAAGCAAGCTATTTCCCAATATGATTGATGCGGCTGGCTAGACAGGCTGCTCCAAAACCATTGTCTATATTCACTACGCCAATTCCACCCGCACAGGAATTTATCATGGATAACAGCGCGGATATACCGCCTAGATTGGCGCCGTACCCAATGCTGGTTGGAACAGCGACAACTGGACAATCTACCAAACCTGCAACTACGCTGGCTAGCGCGCCTTCCATGCCTGCCACTGCAATGATAACGCGCGCAGACATAATTTCGTCCAGATGTGCCAACAATCTATGTAAGCCCGCTACGCCGGCATCATAGATACGCAGCACCTGATTGCCGAAGAACTCTGCGCTGCGAGCTGCTTCCTCAGCTACGGCTATATCGCTGGTGCCAGCACAGATAACCGCAATGATGCCTTGCGGTCTTTCCTCGTTGTTATTTCCTCCTATAATAGCCAGATGAGATACAGGGTCATAGTCTGCGGCCAAGGTTTTCTGTATTTGTCGCGCCTTCTCATCATCCAGCCTAGTGATTAAAATGTGCTTTTGTCCCTTTTCCTGTAGCGCTGCACAGATTCCGCAGATTTGTTGTGCAGTTTTCCCAGCGCCATAAATGACTTCCGCTGCGCCCTGCCGCAATTCGCGATGCGTATCTACCTTTGCATAGCCAATATCTGTGAAGGGCTCCTGCTTGAGCTGTAATAAGGCTTGTTCCGGATCCACTTTACCGGCGGATACCTGTTTGAGTAGTTCCAAGATATGTGTCTTTTGCATATGTTTTCATCCTCTTAATTATGCGCTTGGACTGTTCTTTTGATGTAGACCATTTATTGCTTAAGAAAAGAGCAGCAGCTGTTTCTTGCTGGTGTACCTATATACGGGGCTATACGTATTTGCACCACGCCTTAAAATTTAGCATATCATAAAATTATGCTGCACTCAAGCTGCAAGGCTTTTGTGCAGCTTTTACTTTTTGACTTTGAAGAAGGAGGAGCAGGAGTATCGTTGTTTGCAACAATACTCCTGCTTGTTGTGTTCGATTGCCTCTTTTTCTTTCACGGCAGGGCTTAAAGCAACTTTTCCAGCCCAACTGTTAATCCCCGTAGATTGGCTATGCTGCGTAAGGCCAGGGCAACGCCTGGAAAAAAGCCTTCACGTCCAATATTTTCCTGGCTGATGCAAAGCCTTTGGCCTAGGCCGCCAAAAATAACCTCCTGTTTGGCTACTACGCCAGGCAGACGGATGCTATGGATATGCGTTTCTGCGTATTCGCCACCGCGGCAACCGGAAACGAGTTCTGTATTTTCTGTTTTCTGCTGCTTTCCCTGCTGGCGTTGCTCCTTGAGCATACGTGCTGTATGCAGGGCTGTTCCAGAAGGTGCATCCTGTTTTCCCTCGCTATGCATTTCAATAATTTCGTATTGAGGAAAATATTTGGCTGCTTCTGCGGCAAAACGCATCATCAAAATGGCGGAAAGCGCAAAATTGGGTGCCACGAACAAGGGCGCTTTATTGTCTATGGACAGTTTTTCCAATTCCCGGAGGTCCTCTTCATTTAAACCCGTTGTTCCAACAACACAGGGAATGGAAAGGGACAGAGCGCAGATAAGATTTGCTTTTACCGCAAGGGGACTGGTGAAATCCAGCATTACGTCTGGCCTGCTTTTTTGCAGAGCTGCAGCTAAATCTTCTTCTATGCATACGCCCAGTTTGCCATATCCGGTTATCTCACCAATATCCGTACCGTTGTGTAGCTTGTCCACGGCGGCGACCAGTTGCATGTCCTGTTCTGCCAGAATACCGGCAGCCATGGCGCGTCCCATTTTACCGGCGGCGCCATTGAGCAATATTCTGATTGTCATAAATAGACCTCCCTTGTTAACCGTTAACAAGGATAATTCACCGCCGCCGCTGATTTTTCCTTCTTTTTGTCTCCTCCTGTCAATAATACTCGATATCTACAACGATTACTTCTGGTCCAATTTTACGAATTGCTGACCAGGGAATGGACATTTCGCCTTTTCCTGCTCCACGGTTGCGTCCGGCCGGCGCAACAATTTCGGTAATCAGTCCGCTGGCCGGGTCAATCATTAAATCACTATCCCCAGCTGTGCCAATGATTTCGCCGTTATACAGGTTAATAATTCGTTTGCTGGCTAATTCTGATAAACGCATAAAAACACCTCCCTTATAAACGTATGCATTAGGGAGGTGTCCTATGTTTTATTTTAGGCCGCTGCTGCCAAATCCACCAGCACCGCGCTGACTGCTATTCAATTGCTCTACTTCTTGCCATTCTGCCTGATCTACAGGGGCGATAACCATTTGCGCGATGCGCATGCCCCGCTCAATAAGAAAATCCTGTTTGCTATGGTTTATGAGAATGACCTGAATCTCGCCGCGGTAATCTGCATCAATGGTACCTGGTGCGTTAAGCACGGTAATCCCATTTTTTAAGGCCAGCCCACTGCGAGGACGTACTTGTGCTTCATAACCGCAGGGTAACTCAATGGCAATGCCGCAGGGGATGGTCCCCCAGGTTCCCGCGGCAAGCACAACAGGCTGCTGTTCTGGTACAGCTGCCAGCAAATCAAGGCCAGCGGCCTGCTCGCTCTGGTATTGCGGTAGCGGCAGATTTATATAGTTTTCTAAGGTCTGAATACGCACTTTCACCATTAGAATAGCTCCCTTGTACTTTTATGAACTGGTTTTGGTCCAACCTGGGCTAAAACCATGCTGCCTGGACGAATAACACGTTTGATAAAACGGTTAATGTCCTCTTCTGTTACCGCCATCAGCTGCTGCACCGTATACTCTGGGTCGTATATGCGTCCCAGCAACAGCTCGTGCTTGCCCAGCTTACTCATAACCGCGCTGCTGCTTTCCAAGGAGAGCATGAGCGCACCCTTCATCTGCTCTTTGCTGCGATTGATTTCTGCACTGCTCAGGCCATTTGTAGCCAGGCGGGCAAATTCATTGCTCATGACCTCAACCAACTCGTCCGCACGGTCTGGCTGGGTAGAGGAGTAAGCCATAAAAAAGCCGCCTTTGTTAAGCGTTTCTAATCCGGAGTATGGGCTATAGGATAGGCCCCGTTTTTCACGCACCTCCTGAAAAAGTCGGGACGATGAACTGCCGCCAAAGCTGCTGTTGACAATAGCGGCGGCATAGTAATCCGCATCCGCAATGCTAATGGCAGGAAAGCCCATGCAGATATGGCTTTGCTCAATATCCTTTTCTAGATAAGCATCCCCACTGGCTGCCTCCGGCACGGGCAGTTCCGGCCAGGTTTGTGCTGTATCGTTAGAAAAAAGTTTTTCTGCCAATTCCGCTACCTGCTGCGGCTCCACATGCCCAGCAACCGCCAACACGGTTTCCGCTGTGTTATAGTGCTGCTGCCAGTATTGTCGCACATCCGTGGCTGATAAGCTGGCTACGTCAGCGGCTGTGCCGGAGATGCTGTGTCCATACGGATGCTGTGGCCATAGCGTAGCAGCGAACAGCTCATGTGCTCGCTCGTCTGGTTCATCCGTATACATGTTGATTTCTTCAATCACCACAGATTTCTCCCGCTCTGTGGCTTCCGGATCAAAGAGAGAATTGTGGTACATATCAGATAGCAGTTCCAGCGATAGGGTGAACTGCTCATCCAGACATCTGGTGTAAAAGCAAGTGATTTCTTTGGCAGTAAAGGCGTTTAATATGCCGCCGACATCATCCATCGCTGCGGAGATCTGCAATGCAGTACGGTTTTTGGTTCCTTTGAACAGCATATGCTCCAGCAGATGCGATACGCCGTACTGTCCACGCTCCTCCCGCGCAGAACCAGTCTTAATCCATAGGCCGGTTGATACGGAGCGCAGGCCGGGGATATATTCTACCAACAGGCGCATGCCATTGGATAAGGTAATTTTTTCCGTCATGTTAATCCTCGTTTCATATAATAATGTAAGCATTTTGTTATTCGCCAGCATTATTATAATTTCCTGCCGGAATAAGCGCGGTACTCCCCAGCTGTACGCCGTTTTTATCTACGAATCTTACCTGTAGGGGTAGTTCCCAGATGACCTGTATGTCCTGCGTATCCGTTTCCGGCAGCAAGAAAAAGACATCGTCCTGTGCGGCCAATAGGCCCTGTGCCGGGGTATAGGCAATTACATCGCCCGCATTGAGCGGGCGCAGCAGCATATAGTTATCTGCGGCCCAGTTGAGCAGACGCATGGATTCTCCATAACGGTCCGGACTGTTAAAAACAACGCTGATAAATAAGGCGGCTCCATCCTGATAGGCAGCAACCAAGCAGGGCCCTGCGTCATCGGTCGTTCCTGTTTTAACGCCAACGACATTCGTGTTTTGCCAGAGCAGTTTATTGGTGTTTTTATAACTGCGGTAACTGCTATTCTCTCCAAAGCTGGTTTGCTTGCTGCCCACTGTTTCCGCAAAAAAGGCATTCTCCATGGCTGTGGCGGTAATCATGGCCAAGTCAATGGCGGATATGACATGCCCCTCTGCGGGTAAGCCATTGGTGTTGACAAAGTGGCAGCTGTAAGCGCCCAATAGAGCAGCCTTGAGATTAAGCCAGTGCACAAATAGCGGCTCGCTGCCTGCGGTTGCTTCTGCTAGGGCAAAGCAGGCATCATTACCGGAATGAACCAGCGCGCCTTTGAGCAGATCCTCTATACTCAGCTGTTCTCCTTCTCGCAGATAGATGCTGCTTTCTCCCACTGCCGCCGCAGATGCGCTAATGGTCGTTTTCTCCTCTAAATCTGTCATATCCAGTGTCAGCAGTGCAGTGAGGATTTTGCCGCAGGAGGCAGGCGGCAGCAGCAGATTGCCATTGCTGGCAAAAAGAACTTGGCCGCTGCTCGCCTCGATTAAAGCTGCTGCAGCTGCGGTGGATAAGGGTAGATCGCTGGTTAATAAGGCTGCGGCTTCTTGCCCCTCTTCCTCCTCTTCATAAGGGAAAAGAATACAGGCGAGGATGCACAGCAGAGTAAAGATAACTGCTATGATAAGATTATAGACCGATATTTTGCGAAACCGTGACAAATGTGTAACCCTCCGCCTGAAGATCCGTTATCAACTGTGGCAGAGCCTCTGCTGTGGAGGCAGTCGGATGTGCGAGAATAATCCCGCCGCCGCTGATTTTTTTCTTTACCCGTTGCATAATGGTATCTGCATCGGGCTTTTGCCAGTCTATCGTATCTACGCTCCAGAGAATGGTATGATAGCCGATTTGTGCGGCAGCCTGCAATACATGTTCTTCCTCTTCCCCTGATGGCGGTGCATACAGCTTCGTGGTGTATCCAGTAGCTGTGCGTATGCTTTCTTCTGTGTGAGTAATTTCATCAATGATTTCTTCGATGGAGGAGGCATTCGGGCTGCTGTGACTATAGCCGTGATTGCCTATCTCATGCCCGGCCTCCGCAATCTGCTTGGCTAGTTCCGGGTTTTTATCACACCAGCGCCCAGTAAGAAAAAAGGTAACAGGCACATTGTATTCCGCCAGCGTATCCAGCATGCCAGGTAAGTATTCCTCACCCCAGTCTACATTGATTGCCAGCGAGATATTGCTGCTATCCGTGTTCCCATTGCGGTATGGCGCTGGGGCGCTGGTGCTTTCCGGTGCGGAAACATCCTCAACATCTGGCACGGCATTTAAAAAGAATCCAGCGCCGCCAATAAGAATTGCCAGTGTTGCTACGTAGATTCCGGCCAGTTTGAGTTGGCGAGAACCAATAAAAAAACTGCGCATTTACATCCCTCCCAGTTTCATTCTATTAGCAAGATAGCCTGAATAGAATGGAATAAAATTGTTTTACTACAACAGGAGAGAGCTATGAAAAAAATATATGTAGTTGCTGCCTTAATGTTGCTGGTGATTGGCCTTGCTGCTGTTTTACCCTTAAATGAGCCTACACAAGCAGCTTTGTCCCCTGCTTTATATGGCGTATCCATTGTGATTGACGCAGGCCATGGCGGAGCAGACCCCGGCAAGGTTGGGGGAGAGGCTGAGGAAAAGGACATCAATCTGGAGGTTGCGCGCAATTTGGCGGAATATTGTCGTGCTGGCGGCGCTTCTGTTACCTTGACGCGCGAGGGAGATTCTGCATTGGCAGACAGCAAAAGCGAGGATATGAAGATGCGCGTTTCTGTGACGGAGGCTGCGGAGGCGGATATTTTTATCAGCCTGCATTGCAATAGCTATGTCAGCAGTGCCTCACAGCATGGTGCGCAGACTTTTTACCAGAGTGACAATGCGCAGGGGCAGCAGTTGGCTGAATATATTCAGGCCGCCCTAATCAGCGAGCTTGGCAATACCAGCCGCACTGCACTTACGCACCCAGATTCTTATTTATTGAAGAATCTTGAATGTGCGGCTGTAATTTGTGAGATGGGCTTTCTTTCCAATAGCGAGGAAGAGGCACTGTTACAGGATTCTGACTATCAGTGGCAGTTGGCCTGGTCCATTTACTGCGGTGTACTCGATTATCTGGATAATTTGCACAGTGCTGGCACCCAGGAGGCTGCACCTACATCCGGAGAAAAATAAAAACCCGCGTTTTCGGCGGGTTCGCTGTAGGGGTAGTGGTCAAAAACCTGCTTATGCTTTTATACTGATGCGGTGCTCCTGTAAAATGTTGCTCACCGCTTCTATCATCTGTACCATCTGTACGGTTGTTCCTATGGTAATCCCTATGTAATCGCTTAATGGTGGGCTATCAAAATGGCGCACCAAAATACCTCTTTTCTTTAGGCCTGCATACAGTTGAGAACCGCCAAGCTGTGGATGGCGGCAAAAGATAAAGTTGGCTTTTGAGGGCGTAAGGATAAAGCCGCGTTGACGCATAAATTTAGCCGTCATTTCTCTGGTTGCGGCAATTTTAGCGCAGCGCGCCATATAGTAACTGTTATCATCCAAAGCGGCCTGCGCGGCCAGCAGCGAGAGGCGACTTAGGTTGTAGGGGTTAATGGATTTTCGCACCTTCTCTAAATCGGCAATCAATTCGGCAGAGCCAATTGCATACCCCACTCGTAGGCCAGCCTGAAAACGGGATTTTGATAATGTCCGTATCAGCAATAGGTTAGGGTACTTTTGGATTAAATTCACGCAGGAGGGGCTGCCAAAGTAGATGTATGCTTCATCTATAACGACCACATTATTGGGGTTGGCATCCACAATTCTTTCTATCTGATCGATTCCTAAGGCTATTCCCGTTGGGGTGTTGGGATTCGCAATAAAAATATTGTTGTTTACCCAGTAAAATTTTTGAGGGTCCAGGCTGAGATCTTCTTGAACCGGGATAGGAAGGTAGGGCACGCCAAATAGTTCAGCCAGTATCTGATAAAAGTTATACCCCACATCTGGAAAAGCAACGCCGGTGTTATTGTCACAGAAGGCGATAAAAGCAAAAGTTATAGCCTCATCTGCGCCATTACACAGCGAGATGTTTTCTGCCTGCACGCCGTCTATCTGTGCCAGTTTTTGTTTCAGTTCGTTGCCATCAAGGTCTGGATATAAATTTAACTTGCTGATTTCGGCAGCGGAGATAGCCTCCATCACTTTTGGGGAAGGAGGAAATGGAGACTCGTTTGTGTTTAGCTTAACGTACCTGTGATCTGTCGGCTGCTCACCGGGTACATAAGCGGCAATAGATTGTATTTTTGCACTAAGATATTTGCTCATAATAAAGCCTTGTTCTCCTCCGGTGATAAAACCCTTCATAGTAAAGCAAAATCGTATGGTATCTATAGAAAAATTATATATAAAAATTATATATTATATATGGAATATGGGTCAAGCCTAAGCAATGGGAATTTTATTATTTCCTTTCTTTGTGCGAAGGCTTTTTATTTTTTCTAAAATGATGTAGAATGGTACTGATATGAGTAAGTGAATATCGGAGGAACGACAATGTCTTATCCCTTATTGGAAATTTATCCGCAGCGTATTATGGAGAATGCCCGTATCCTACGTCAGGAATGTCTGAAACGGGGAATTGAGCCTGTAGCGGTAATTAAGGGGTTTGCCGCCCGCCCGGAAATTGTAGCTGCTTTTGTAAAGGTTGGCTATACTACGCTGGCCAGTGCGCGGTTACCCCAGTTGGCGGCAGCCAAAGAGGCCTATCCACAGCTGCGTACCATGGCGCTGCGTATAAGTATGCCCAGCGAAGTAAAGCAAATGGTGCAGTTTGCCGATATCAGCTTGGAATCCGAGCGCTATACCCTGGATCTTCTGGATCAGGAATCCTTATTACAGAATAAGACACATGATGTGATTCTCATGCGCGACCTGGGGGATTTGCGCGAAGGCATCTTTGATGCAGAGTCCTTTTATGCGTTGGCCGAATATGTGGAGCAGTGCCAGGGCCTGCACCTGCTGGGCATTGGAGTGAATCTTACCTGCTATGGCTCAATTATCCCAGATGAGAGAAATTTGGGACAGTTGGCTGCGGATGCCAGAGAAATAGAGCGCCGGCTGGGACGCAGGTTACAGGTTGTATCCGGCGGCAGTACCTCGTCTCTGCCACTGTTGTTACAGGATAAAATGCCTGCTGGTATTACACAGCTGCGGTTGGGGGAGGCGTTGGTTGTTCCCTGCGATTTAATCGAGTACTGGGGCTGTCCTTTGCCGGGCCTGCGCAATGACGGTCTGATTTTGCGGGCTGAAATCGTAGAGTTGAACTGCAAGCCGACCATGCCGCAGGGAAGGCTTAGTGTCAATGCCTTTGGCTGTGAAGGCCAATATGTGGACCGTGGTATACGCCGCCGTGCTTTACTCGCCATTGGTGTTTTGGACGTGGGGGATGAAAGTAAGCTGATTCCCCGGGAGCCTGGCGTACATATTCTGGGCGCTAGCAGCGACCATCTGATTGTCGATATTGAGGACTGCCCCTTGGACTTGCAGCTTGGCGGCACGCTTTCTTTTGAATTGCATTATAAAGCCATGCTTTTTTCCTGCTCCAGTCCAATGATAGCTAAGACTGTGCTTGCCGAATAGAATTTTTGCGAGTACCAGAAAGGGGAGATCGTGATGGGCGTACGTGCTTACTTTTTGTTGTTTGACGGTATTATGGCAGCTTTGTGTCTGTTTATGGGCTACCGCTTTTATAAATCACAGGGGCGTGCCAGTAGGTATATTGCCGGTTACAATACCAAGACTGAAAAGGAGCGGCAGCTTTATGATGAGGCTGCTCTGTGTCGTTGCTATGGCAGAAGAATAATGCTATGGTCAACATGCTTTGTTGTTGGTTTTATTATTGATAGTATAATTTTGGGCGTTGGCATATGGGTAGAGACGCTTTTGTTTGTAGTGGCTCTGCTGTATCATATTTTTGATATGCATAAGCATGCGGAAGCTAGGGTGAAAAAACAGGATGTATCAGTGGGGGATAACGTGGGGCTATGAAGAAATTTTTCAAATACTTATTGGTGGGGCTGATCTTTTGCATCATTGTCATGCTGGTCGTGGTGCTGGATTATTACAGTTTGCTTCCGCAAAAGAGCTATAGCAATGCGGATTTTAATATTGAAACATATATCAGTCAAAACGACCAGGATCAGGATGGCATAGATGACCAGACGGATATATTGCAAAGCGCCAGATCGTATATAGCAAGCAATCCGCAGTATAAAAGCAAGTATTATGAAACAGGATACCCTAATGACGAATATGGTGTTTGTACGGACGTTATTGCCTTTGCGCTTTTGGGCGCGGGTTATGACTTAATGGAGCTGGTGAATGATGATGTGCTGGCCAATCGGGATGCCTATGATATTGAGGTGGTGGATAAAAATATAGATTTTCGGCGCGTGCCTAATTTAAAGGTGTATTTTGACCGTCATGCCATAGCGCTTAGCACGGATATCTATGCGATAGATCAGTGGCAGGGCGGAGATATAGTGATTTTTCCCGGACACATTGCCATTGTCTCAGATAAACGCAATAAGCAGGGTGTTTCTTTCATCATTCACAACGGCGGCCGGCCGGTATATGAAGAAGATGTGTTGGATAGATATGAAATATTGGGACATTACCGACTTAATTAAGGCTATGTATCTTTGCCGCTAAAATGGCTTGACAAAACATGCAGAAGGCTGTATTTTTATTATTGCCTTTGCTTGTCGCAAAGGCAATAATAAATGATTGGCGGAAATGCAGGAATGATAGGTAGTGGTACGATTGTAAATGCTCTGGCTGTTGTTGTCGGCGGTGGTATAGGGTTACTGGCGAAAGGCAGGCTGCATGCCCGGGTTCAGGATTCGCTAATGAAGGTGATGGGCGTAGCGGTTCTTTTTGTCGGCTCAGCTGGTGCGCTTAGCGGACTGCTTTATATAGGCGAAAATGGGCAACTGCAAACCAGTGGATCGCTGTTGATGATTGTCTCTTTGGCGATTGGCATGGCGCTGGGCGAATGGTGGCGAATCGAAGACGGTATGGAGAGACTGGGAGAGCGGTTGAAGGGATTGTTCAAGATTAGGACGGATAGCCGTTTTGTCGAAGGTTTTGTCACCAATGCGTTGGTAATTTGCATTGGCGCTATGGCTGTGGTTGGCTCTTTGCAGGACGGTTTGGAGCAGAATCCTTCCATGCTATATACCAAGGCGCTAATGGATGCGATTCTCTCCATGGTTTTTGCCGCCTCCTTGGGTGTTGGCGTATTATTCGCCGCCATTCCGCTGTTTCTATATCAGGGGAGCATTACCTTGCTATCGAGTCTGGTTGCACCCTACTTTAACGACAGCGTAATTCACAGTCTTTCCTATGTGGGTTCTGTGCTGATTGCCTGCACTGGCATTAATCTGCTGTTTGGCAAACCCATTCGCGTAGGCAATATGTTGCCCGCCTTGCTGATTGTGTTGCTTTATGGCCTTATTGTGTATTAAGGATACGTTTTGGTGCATAGATTGAAAACAGGCCTCTGTTGCTAGGGGCCTGTTTTGATTTGAACATGTATTCATCTGAATAAACTTTCATTTGTGCAGATACTTGCAAGCCGCTGCTTCTGTGTTAGAATAGGAAATATGAAAAAATACACTTTATTGATTACACTGCTTGTTATACTCTGTCTCGCCCTGCTTAGCGGTTGTGTGGAATCAACCGTGCAGCAAAATGGCGAGGAGGATGAAAATGGGCTGAAAATCGTTGCAACGATTTTTCCGCCTTATGATTTTGTACGCGAAATCGCATCTACCTGTCTGGAAAGTGGGCAGGTAGATTTGCGTATGCTGATTCCTCCGGGCGCAGAAATCCATTTTTACGAGCCCACACCAGCGGATATCATTGCCATTGCCGAGTGCGATATCTTCATCTGCATTGGCGGCGAGTCAGATTCCTGGGTGGATGACGTTTTGGCTTCACTGGATACAAGTCATATGCAAATTGTGCGTTTGATTGATATGGTTGATTTGATTGAGGAAGAAATTGTTGAGGGAATGGAAGTGCATACGCATACGCATGCGGACGGTACAATCTGTACCTATGATCATAGTGGTGAAGAGGAGAGCCATGTGCATGAAGATGAATCTGACTATGTGCAAGCGGCACATACGGAATACGATGAGCACGTATGGACATCCCCGCAAAATGTTATGGTCATTGTCCAGCAGCTGTGTGATATCCTTTGTACGGCTGATGCGGCGCATGCGACTATATATGAGGAAAATACAGCCGCTTATTTGGAAGAGCTGGCCAAGTTGGATGCGGCCTTTCTTGATACAGTTGCCCAAGCCAAACATCACCTGTTGATATTTGGTGACCGTTTTCCTTTTCTCTATTTTGCGCGTACTTATGGACTGGATTATTACGCTGCCTTTCCTGGTTGCGCCTCACAGACGGAGCCTTCAGCTGCAACAATCGCTTTCCTGATTGATAAGGTCAAGGAAATGGACATTGGCCTGGTTTTTCAAAATGAGCTGTCTGCCGGGAATGAGGCGCGTTTAATTGCCGAGGCAACCGGTGCGCAGGTGCGTACCTTTTACGCCTGTCATAACCTAAGCCGGGATGATTTTGAGGCAGGCGAAAACTATCTCTCTCTTATGTGGAAAAATGTCAGCAGCCTGAAGGAGGCTTTGAATTAGATGGCTTTAATCACTTGTAAAAATTTGTCCTTTGCCTATGATGGACGGGTAGTTGTGGACAACATCAGCTTTGGGGTTGAGCCAGGTGATTATCTTTGTGTTGTAGGTGCCAATGGCTCTGGTAAAAGTACGCTTATTAAGGGTTTGCTGGGCTTGATTAAGCCGCAATCCGGCAGCATCCAACTGGGTGAGGATTTGCAGCAAAATGAAATTGGCTATCTGCCGCAGCAGACCACTGTACAGCGCGATTTTCCCGCCAGCGTGCAGGAGGTTGTTTTGTCCGGTGGCTTGAATCATGGTTGGACGCCCTTTTATACCCGCCGCCAGAAAAACATGGCGGCCGCCAATATGATGTGCATGGGTATTTATGATTTGCGGCACAAAAGTTATCGCGAGCTTTCTGGCGGACAGCAGCAACGCGTATTACTGGCTCGCGCGCTGACTGCCACACGCAAGCTTTTGCTGATGGATGAGCCGGTAACCGGTCTGGACCCTTTGGCTACGCAGGACTTATATGAACTGGTAAGGCATCTGAATCAGGACGGCGTAACCATTATAATGGTTACGCATGATATTGAAAATGCGGTGCAGGAGGGAAAGCATATCCTGCATCTGGCTGGCCGGGAGCTTTATTATGGTCCGGCGAACGGGTATTTGCAAACATCGGCTGCGCAAAGCCTGTTGGGAGGTGCTCATCATGTTTGAAACGCTTGCTCATATGTTTTCTTATCCTTTTATGGTGCGCGCCCTGCTGGTAGGTTGCTGCATAGCCCTGTGTTCCGCCTTGCTGGGCGTCAGTCTGGTGCTAAAGCGTTTCTCTATGATTGGCGATAGCCTGTCCCATGTTGGCTTTGGCGCTTTGGCCGTAGCTACTGCTTTGAATTGGGCGCCCATGCAGCTATGTCTGCCCGTGGTTACGCTTGCCGCCTTCCTGCTTCTGCGTATTACGGAAAGTGGCCGTATCAAGGGTGATTCTGCCCTCGCCCTGATTTCCACTAGCTCCCTGGCCATTGGTGTAATTGCGGTTTCCATTACTACCGGCCTAAATACCGACATCAATAATTATCTATTTGGCAGTATCCTAGCCATGAGCGCGCAGGATGCGCATTGGGCGGTGCTTTTATGCATTGTGGTACTGGCTCTGTTTATTCTTTTTTATCACAATATTTTTACGGTAACCTTTGATGAAACCTTTGCCCGTGCTACGGGCATACGAGCTGGCATTTATAACATGCTGATTGCTCTATTAACTGCGCTGACCATTGTGCTGGGCATGCGTATGATGGGGGCTTTGCTCATCTCCGCACTAATTATTTTTCCTGCACTTACCTCTATGCGGGTATGCAAAAGCTTTTTTTCTGTGGTGCTATGCACAGCAGCAGTGGCAATTTTTAGCCTCCTGTGCGGCCTAATCTGTTCGTATGTCTGGTCTACGCCGGCCGGTGCGTCTGTGGTAGCGGTTAATTTGCTGATGTTTGGTCTTTTCAGCCTGTTGGGCAAGCTGCTACGCCGCTAACGCAGCCCCTGATATAGGTAGTGGATAAGAAAAGGACGTCCCTACTAGGTGCGTCCCATAAAGAAGTAAAAAGTTTTTGGGTAGGAACCGGCGTGTTAAATCATGCCGGTTCCGATTCGTTAATGGACCCCTTCTAATCTTCAGTGGTACTCTTGTCTGGCTGCTGGTTCATTTTTCCCTGCGAAAATTTCATATTCTTTGACCGTTAGCGGAATCACCTGTCCCTGCATTTTAATGATGAAAAATGCAATTAATATACTCCAAACAATCGCAGTAATTTTTGCCAAAAGGAAAGTTCCTCTTCTTCAACGGTTACTGCTTTGTCTGTTTCTTCCGCTTCAATAGCCTCTGTCTGAATGACAAACTGTACCGACTCCACATTGGTATTTTTTTCAGAGACAAAGGAAACGGGATCGTCCATACTACCGCCGATAGTCTCCAGAATACTGTCAATTTCTTCATCAATCTGAGCGTTCATATCCGCTGTTTCGGTACGGAACTCGCCGGTTCCGTCAGCCATCTCCTGCGCACCATCGCAAAGGGATACAACGCCATCATATAACTCCACGGTTCCGTCATACAATTCTCCAGAACCGGATACCAGTTCTTTACTGCCCTCCGCCAAAGAGGATACTCCGTCCATTACCTGGCTGTATCCC